>JBFEVY010000004.1:0-32571 GCA_041546665.1 Spongiibacteraceae bacterium
CCTGGGCGCATCAGTTTGGTGTGCTGGTGCTGACATTCGGTGTGGGTTACTGGGTGATTTCCACTGACCCGGAAAAACACCGCGATATCATTTGGATGGGCTGTCTGGGAAAAACGCTGGTATTTGTGATGGCCTGGGTAGATTGCATGAGCATTTCAGCGCTGATTCCGTTTGGAATTCTTGTTGTTGCAGATTTAATTTTTGCGATGTTCTACGGTGCCTATATGATGAGGGGAAATCGCGCTGCGTCGCAGCGTGTAACGCTTTAGTTGCCTGATCAAAAAGAGAAGTAATAAAAAAGGTTCATCGCTGATTCGGGTGGTAGGTTGCCGTTGAGCAAAGCGAAACGCAACCTCGGGCGCAGTGCTTGGCTATGTTGCGATTCGCCCTGCGGGCTCAACAGCAACCTACAACAGCTACCCCCTGTTCACCAACATTTACCATGAACTATAAAAAAGCCCGCGAATGTCGCGGGCTTTTCGGTTTTACAGGTAGGGGTTGTTGGTATAACCGAGGGCGTGGAACTTCTCGATTAACTCGCGGTGGCCAAACGCGCCCGCCGCTGACTGGAAGCCCGTTGCCTTTACGTCGCCGTTCAGCAGTCTTTCGGCGGCCTCGGTGCAGATCTCACCAGTAAAGGTGTAAGGCGCATTCAGCGAAAGCGGGAATACCGTTGTGACCTGACGCCCCTGGCCAATACAGGTAATTACCGTGCGGTGAACATCGGGGCTGTCTTTGGGTGGCTCTTCCGGTGTCATTTCATCGCCGTACTGGTTGGTCAGCGCTTCTTTTTCTTCCACGCTCATACCCTTGGATTCTTCATTAAAGCGATGAATCAAACCCACTACGGCCTCGATAACCTCGTCGCCAAACGCAGTTAAAACCTTACAATTCAAGACGCGGTCGTCGTGTTGGTACCAGACCGGTTCGCAACCACCACTCCAGGGAAGGGCGAGAGCGGGTTGTGAGAGGTGGGGCACGTTAATAGTAAAGTGACGGTCACCCTGCCATTCCACCATTTCATTGTTTTTCAGATAGTACTGTGGGTTGTTAACCATACGGATAAAGGATTTGGTCGATGCCTGTGAAGGCAGCGCGTCATTGATTTGATAGGTCAAATCGACGCTATCCACACCCTGGGTCTCCAGCGCGACTTCTATAGCCAGCGCACCGGCACACCACATATAACTGTTTGCCGGGCTGAGCAGCAGGTTTTTGGCTGCAAAAGCTTCGTTGTACTTATCGCGAACCGCGATCACAAAATCCTGTTCGCCGGTAGTATCCAGGTAGTGAGTATTGGTTTCCAGGCAGGCCTCAACGACCGGCCAGGCAAGTTGCATAAAGGGGCCCGCAACATTGATGACAACATCGACATTGCGAAACAGAGGGGTAAGCTCTTCAACCGTATTATTGGCTTGTACCACGGTTGCGTCGGCCTTGTGACCAAGGCGCTCCTCAACAATTTTTAAGGAGGCGGCCAGCTTTTCTGGATTGCGGCCGGCAAAGTAATAAGGAATATTGCGTTTCGACAGGCATTCGGCAACGAGTTTCCCGGTGTAGCCGCTGGCGCCGTAGATCAGTACTTTTGGTGTGTTAGACATAGCCCATTTCCTTAGTGTTATCAGGGTTAAGAATGAATCGCTGTGTAACAACGATTCGCTTGTTACTTAGCGCATTTAAGGTAATTGAGTTGTCGTATCTCGCGAATGCGAAATGTGGACATGTGCTTGCGAAATGTGGACAGCGGTGCTAGCGTGAATAAAAAAGTGTCTAGCTATGAAGCCAAAATATCATTCTGCTAAAACCATATTGGCGCCGCTTAATGCGATGCGTGAGCGCGGTATTTCTGTCGGTCAGGCCCTTGCAGGAACAGGCTTGTCTCTTTCAATTTTGAATCGGCCAGAGCAGCATGTCAGTCTCAGTCAGGAGCTGGGATTTTTACGGAACCTGCGCAAAGTCAGCAAAGATCCGGCAATTGGTTTGCATGTGGGCGCCTGCTACCCCCTGAGTACTTTTGGCTTATACGGTTACGCTTTAATGAGTGCGCCCACCATGGGAGAGGCTATCGCACTGGCCTACCAGTTTGTTGAACTCAGCTTTGCTTTTTATGAGCACAGTTTTGATCTGGTGGGACAGTCCGCGCTTATGACAATGGACAGTGCCGATTATCAGGAGTCTGATATTGCAATGCTTTCTGAGCGGGAGATGATGGCCACCCTGATGATTCTGCGGGGGCTGTTGGGTGATGAGTTCAAGCTTGGCAAGGCGCATTTAAAACACGAAAAAATGGCGAATGTCCGCATTTATGAGCAGGCCTTTGATGCGCCGGTTGAGTTTAATGCACCAGTAAATGCGCTTGAATTTGATAAGCAGTTATTGAGCAAGCCCTTACTGCAGTGTGACAGCGAAACGGCGGCCCTGTGTATTGATCGCTGCGAGCGAATCAAGGCCAGACTCGACGAGGAGGTGGGCGTTGTTGATGAGGTTCGCGAACTCATGTTGCTGCGGCCCGGGTATTTCCCAGATATTGAAACGGTTGCCGCGCAAATGCATGTTTCGGGCCGCACCCTGCGGCGCAGGCTGGCGCAACACGGCACCCACTTTCAGGAAATTCTTGACACTCTGCGCTTTGATCTGGCGCGGGAATACCTGTCGAACACGAAAATTTCAATTGAGCAGATCAGCGCCTTACTGGGCTACAGCGATGCGGCACATTTTTCTCATGCTTTTAAGCGCTGGGCAGCGTGCTCGCCTTCACAGTTCAGGGGCGGTACTGATGATGCGTGGCGAATTTCGGAAGGGTTGTCGCCGGTCCAGCGTTTGTAGGCGTGGCAAAAGCTGGAGGAATCGGAATAGCCCAATCTTACGGCGATTTCGTCCAGCGTAAACTGCGTGCTTTGTAGATATTCGATGGCGAGGTATTTGCGCACGTCTTCAAGGATGTCTTTGTAGCTGCTTTCTTCCTGACGCAATTTTCGTTGCACGGTGCGGGCCGTCATCCCCAGGCGGTCGGCGATATTTTCCAGGGTGAAAATTTCCCGCGGTGAAGACAGGATATGATTGCGAACAATATCGGAAAACGTATAGTTTTTAGCGAGTTGTTCGCAAATTTTCTCGCACTCGCGGTCGTAAATTCGGGCGGTTTCGGGCTCACTTTGCGCAAGGGCCTCATTTAACATCGCACTGTCAAAGGAATAGCGATTTTCCTCTGCTTCGAAAAACACTGGGCAGTTAAAGTGGCGTTCATACTCTTCCGCATAGCTGGGGCGGGCCTGGGTGAGGTGCAACTCTTTGAGGGGAATATCTTTGCCCAGTGCTTCCTTGTAGATGATATGGGAGGCGACCAGGCCGCGATCAATCATATACTGGTGGCAACCACCCAGATCGCGGAGTTTGTCCAGACTGATATAGGCGGTATCGCCGCGCACGGTGGTAATCCAGTGCATGTAGGTCCAGGTCATGAGTATGTTTTTGTAGAGCGTCGTCATTCCCGCCAGCAGGTTTTCGCTGGTCATGATCGCTAGCCCTAATAAACCGTACGCAGAAAGGTGGTAGCGGCTACCGACAATCAACCCCAGGTGGGGTTGATCGAGGGCTTTGATGACTTCTTCGGTAAAGGTCAGCTCCTGGGTCGGGGTTAACTGGTAGCTGGGGTTGTTGATAGCATCCGCTGGTATGCCCGCCAAATCCAACAGGGAATTGGGGTCGACTTCCTTTTCCTTTAGAAGAGAAATCAGTGGGTTAAGGCCGTAGACAAGATGTCTTGCCGGTGCCTTGCGCAGTGATGAGCGGAGCTCCATAACGGTGATGCTCTTATTATTTATCGTGCGGGTGTCGTAAATTAACAACCAAATTGTCCGATGTAAACATCCTGTCTGTTTCCCGCACTATCTATTATTTCCTCACAGTAGCGATTTGATAAAAAACATAACGTTAGAGGAAAACCACATGGCTAACACGGCCGAGCAATCTACTCAGTCAGCAAATAACGACTATCGCAATCTTCAGGCGCCTATCTATAACTGGGCAGAAACTCCCAAGGGACGCCTGACAATGACGGGCGCCGAAGGCACTATGCCGGAGCATATTGCAGAATTTCAAAAAACCCTGCGGGACTTTGCCGTTAATGTTATGCGTCCGGTGGGGATGAAGCTGGACAAAATGACGCCGGAGGAGGTGATCGCCGAAGGCTCCCCCTATTGGGAATTTCGTAAAAAATACCTCGAGTTGGGCGTAACCGTTGAAGGCTTGGCGGAACTGCCGCCGCGCGAGGCGGCATTGCTATTTTCTGTGTTGTTTGAGGAGATGGGCTACGGCGATGCCGGTCTGGCGATCTCTATGGGCGCTGGGATCTTGCCGCAATGGCTTTCTGCCAAGTTCGGTAGAATGGATCTGTTAGAAGAATTTCCCGATGCAGTATTGGGTTGCTGGGCGATCACCGAGCCGGACCACGGCAGTGATATGCTCGACCCTTCAGCGCAGGTCGCACACCCGCTGGGACAGTATGGCCGCCCCAATCTGGTGGCTGATCTGACCGGCGAGGAGATTGTTCTCAACGGCCAAAAATCTGCCTGGGTGTCCAACGGCGTAATCGCCGACGTTTGTATACTCTACTGCGCGGCGGATTCGGGTAATGGCGCAGACCCGAGCAATGGCGCGGTGCTGGTGCTGCCGATGAATCTGCCTGGCATCTCCCGCGGTAAGCCGCTGGATAAGCTTGGCCAGAGAGCGCTGAACCAGGGCGAAGTATTCTTTGATAACGTTAAAGTGCCGCGCAAGTACCTGTTGGCGGGGCCTGAAGACTATCACCGCGCGGTGTATTGTATTCACGCCGAGGCGAATGCCCTGATGGGTGCAACGTTTACGGGCCTGGCGCAGGCCGCAGCTGATCTGGCATTGGATTATGCGCACGAGCGCCGCGCCGGTGGGGTGCCGATTATTCAGCACCAGTCGGTTCGTTCGCGTATTTTCCATATGTTCAGAAAGACAGAATTGTCCCGTGCGGTGACCCGCCGGGCCCTGGATTACAACAATGATCCGAACCTGGGTACACCGTCACTGTGTGCGGCGATGTTTGCGAAAACAACCTCGACCCAACACAGCTTTGAAGTGACCAGCGATGCCCTGCAGATTTTTGGCGGCAATGGTCTTACCAAGGAATATCCCATCGAAAAAATGATGCGCGACGCGCGTGCCTCACTAATTGAAGACGGCTGTAACGAGTTGTTGGCGATTAAGGGCGGAAGCTATCTGATCGACCCGGATAAACTTCGCTGAGGTCTTTTCGATGAAACAAAATGCCTATATTGCCGGGGTCGGTATGACCCCCTTTGGCAATGCGATGTCCCTCAGCCTCAACGATCTTGCGGAAACCGCGATTAACGAGGCCTTGCAAGACGCCGGGATCGATAAAAAGGCGCTCAACGCCGCGTATATGGGAAATGCGGCGGGCGCCGTGATTACAGGTCAGGTGTGTGTGCCGGGCCAGATTGCGTTGCGCCGTATGGGGATCGACCGGATTCCGGTGGTGAATATTGAAAACGCCTGCGCTACCTCCGCGACGGCCTTTCAGCAGGCCGCAACCATGGTGACTGCTGGCGTTTACGATGTGGTATTGGTGTGCGGTTACGAAAAGCTCTACAGCGATGACAAGGCAAAGACATTCTCGGTGTTCACCGGCGCGATTGATGTGACCGACCTGGATGCTATTCAGCAGCGTCTCCAGGACCGCAACGAGCGGATTGGTCAGTCGCTGGATATGAGTGGCGCGGGTGCCAGCCGTTCGATCTTTATCGATATCTACGCAACCTGGGCCAGAGAGCATATGGCCAAGTACGGTACAACCGTAGAGCAACTTGCTGCGGTATCGGCAAAGAACTCGGTACACGGCAGCCTTAATCCGAAATCGCAATTCCGCGATGTCATCACCATTGAACAAGTGCTCGCGGCGCGTCCCATTGTCGCCCCGCTGACATTGCCGATGTGCGCTCCGGTAGGGGATGGCGCTGCAGCAGTGGTATTGGTCAGCGAGAAAAAGGCGCGGGAACTGGGTATGTCGCGTTGTGTCCGAGTGAGGGCGTCGAGTCTTCACAGCGGTTGGGATGCGAAAGAGGGTGAACTGGAGTTGGTGCCGAGTGCCGCGCAACAGCTTTACGATGCCGCGGAAATCGGCCCTGAAAGCGTCAATTGTGTTGAGTTACATGATGCGTCCGCGATTTCTGAAATTAAATATTACGAGTACCTCGGCCTGTGTGGCGAAGGGGAAGGTGGCGCGTACGTTGAGTCGGGCGCATCGACGCTAGGTGGGAAAACGCCGGTGAATACCTCCGGAGGCCTGATGCGAAAGGGGCATCCGATTGGTGCTACCGGAGCCGCCCAGATTGTAGAGCTGACTATGCAACTCCGCGGTGAAGCCGGGCGGCGTCAGGTCGAAGACGCGACGGTTGCTCTGGCGGAAAACGGCGGCGGGTATGTGGGTACCGATGCCGCTGCACTGGTGCTAACGCTGCTGAGTAAAGAATAACAAAGGTAGTACATATGACTGACATTAGAATTCTGGCGAACTTGATTGAACAGAAAGCGAAGGATCACCCCGAGCTGGACCTGCTTACTTTCGTCAACGTCCTGCCCTCTGGGGAGTTTGAAGATGAAACCCGTCGCTACGCTGACCTGTGGGAAAACGGTCAGCAAATTGCTGATGCCTTGATAAAGGCAGGGATGGCTCCCGGGGACAGCTTTGCGCTAGTGATGCAAAACCACCCGGAATTTGTCGATGCGATGGTGGGCAGCTCTGTCGCCGGTACAGTATTTGTTCCGGTCGACCCGAGAACCAAAGGTGACAAACTGAACTACATGCTCAACTGGGCGGATTGCAAAGGGGTGTTTTGCGCGGACTATTGTCTTTCACAGGTAATAGAGGTGTGCGAGCAACTCGAAAATATAAAGTGGATCTGGGTGCTGGAAACTGGCGAGGGTATCCGCCCTTCGGTTGCAGACAAACGCCTTAGCCGCTTCGGCGATATAAAATCTGCTCCATATGAACACCATCAGTGTCGGGTGAGTTCTGCGGATGAGCCGATGCAGATGATGTACACCTCGGGAACCACCGGCGACCCCAAGGCGATTCTCGCGCCTTACACGCGCTACGATGCGGTGTCGTCACTGGGCCCCAATATCGGGATGCGGGAAGGTGACAAGCTATACACCGGCCTGTCGCTAACCCATGCCAACGCGCAATTGGTCACACTGGGCAATGCGCTCAAAATGTCCTTGCCAACGGTTATCAGTCTCAAGTTTACCAAGTCGCGGTTGTGGGATATCTGCCGCCACTACGGATGTACCCAGTTCAATCTCCTGGGTGGGATGACGACGGCGATTTACAGCGAGCCGGTTCTCGACAACGATGCAGAAAATCCGGTTCGCTATATTCTCAGTGCGGGTATGCCAGCGGCGATATGGGATGATTTCAGCAATCGCTTTGGCGTCGAAATATTTGAGTTTTACGCGGCGGCCGAAGGGGGAATGATGATGAATCCACCCGGGTTTGGTCCGATTGGAAGCATTGGTAAACCGCCGCCCAACCTGTCTGCAAAAATTGTCGATGACGAGGGCAATGTCTGTGGTCCAGGAGTGCGGGGCGAAATTGTATTCGAATCGCTTGATCCCGGCGTAGAACTGAAGGTCCAGTATTACAAAAACCCCGAAGCGTCAGCGAAGAAGGCGAACAATGGCCTGCTGTATATGGGTGATATTGGCCATTACGACGAGGATGGCTGGTTTTACTTCGACAGCCGTAAAGGTGATGAGATTCGCCGGAATGGCGAATTCATCGACGTGGCAAAGATCGAAAAATCCATTGCTGAATTCGATGGTGTTGAAGACGTCTTTGTCTACGGTGTGCCGGCGCTCTCCGGCGCGCCGGGAGAAAAGGATGTGATCGCGGCGGTGGTCCCCGTTGAAGCGAGGGTGTTTCGGCCTGAGGCGCTGTTAGCGCACTGCCGAAAAAACCTTGGTAAATCGGAGTTGCCAAGTTACATCCAGCTGATGTCAGAAATACCCAAAACTGCTTCGGAAAAACCGCAGGCCAGGTTCTGCTATGAACATTTTAAAGAACAGAAAAATCATATCTATGATTTTTGTGAATCTCAAAGTTCGCTGAATGCGGTTAACTAGCCTACTAATGCTGCGCTCCTTTGCGGGCGCAGCGTATAAAAATAAAAACCACGTTCTAATGCACAAAATAATAACAATGTGAATAAAAGGGCATTTTCTAATCTAAAACACGACATTAAGCAACTGCCTGACCGGGTAGTGATGGTGATTTTGCGTCGTGAGTCGAGGTTTATTTCTGTCAGGGGTAGTGAAGAACTGCTCGTTTGGGTAGTACAGCCAATACCGCAGCGGATGCAGACTGCGTAAACGATGAAAAAGGCGCTTTGGTTAACAAGCCCGGCGATTTGAAATGATCGGAGTGTGCTGTGCAAGGTGCATTGCTTATAAATATAAATAATCAGCGTGCAGCGAGGGGTATACAGAAATTTTGCGCGACGACATAGGAAATTTTTTGCTGTCGTAAATAAACAATTAAAGGGTCGCAGCCAATCATTAAATAGATAAGTTGCTGGGATTACTATTTCAGTCTCGAATAAAAACACACTAATTATTGCGCAATTGTATTCGAGAGTAATTCATAAAAAATGTGATCTGAAATTGCGTACAGGCGGAAATTAAATGGACACAATAAGAAGTAGAATTGCAATGGCCGTGCTCAGGAATCGTGGCATTGCATCTGCGTTATTTTTAGCAGTAACTGTGTTTTTTGCGTTTGGTTTGCCGAATGTAAAACTCGAAACGATCTTCTCTGATCTCTTGCCAAAAGATGATCCATTCATACAGGTCTTCAAAGCCCACCCAAATTTCGGTAACCCGTTGACTTTCACCTTGATGGTGAAAAATAAAAACGGTGATATTTATAACGCCGAAACTCTGGATAAGGTCTGGCAGCTTACTCGGGATATCGACCTGTCCCCCGGCGTAGACCATGATCAGATTCTTTCTATCGCCTCGGCAAAGGCGCGATACGCGGAAGCGACTCCTTTTGGTATCGATGCTCAGCCACTGATGGGAGATACGGTGCCGGTAACGCCGGATGAGATCGCACTGTTTAAAGAAAATGTTCGCAAGGCCCCCAATGCAAGAAGCTTTCTGATATCACAGGATGAAACCGCAACCCTGGTTTCGGCGACGTTTATCGAGCAGCGCCTGGACTACGGCGAAGCCTTCAAGTATGTAAAATCCCTTGCCGATAATGCGAAAGATGAACACCACGACGTTTATATGGCGGGGCAGCCTGCGCTTACCGGCTGGGTGTACGAATATCAGCACCAGATGATCGGCATTTTTGCGGTGACCCTGAGTGCGCTGGTCGTCGCCCTGGTTCTCTATACCCAGAACGTCGCGGGTGTAGTCACGCCAATTTTTGCCAGTGCTGTCGCAGCGATATGGGGATTTGGCTTTGCCGGATGGATGGGCTTGTCAATTGAACCCCTACTGATGATTGTTCCGCTGTTGTTGATCGCGCGGTCCTTCAGTCACTGTGTTCAGTTTACCGAGCGTTATTACGAGGTTCTCGAACAGGTTGGCGATAAGGTCCGCGCGGCAGAAATCACCACCAGTCTGATGGTGGCGCCGTCGCTGCTGGGTATCATTACCGACGTGGCGGGGATTCTTCTGATCTCCCTCGCGCCCATTCCGGCGATGGAGCGCTTCGCCTATTTCTGTGGTTTCTGGGCGATGATGCTAGCGCCGACTGGTGTTTTTCTCGCGCCGCTGTTGCTTTCCGTGCTGCCGAAGCCACGCAATATAGACAAAATCGTCAGCGATCACTCCGGTGGTGTCCACGCAACAATCAAATCTGTGCTGGAAAAGGTCGCAACGCTATCCCAGGGTGAGCGCGCCAAGTACACCACTGTCGCGGTTTTGGCAGTGGGTGCGTTTTCCTTTTATCAGGCGATGCATATTCAGATCGGTAATCCGGTGGAGGGCAGCAACCTACTCTGGGAGGATTCCGAATTTAACGTTTCCGTTGCCAAGATTAACAATCACTTCCCCGGCGTAAATACCCTCGAGATTATTCTCGAAGCGAAAAACGGCGAAGACCCCGACCGCGTGGCAAAGCGAGCGGATACAGTCAATGCGATGCTAAAGCTGCAAAAAATCATGGAGTCTGGTGATAACGCACCCCGGGCAACCCTGTCGTTTGCCGACTATTTGATGGATGCCAACCGCCTTATTTCGGGTGGTCATCCCAAGTGGTTGCCACTGGATGACAGCGACGAGGCGGTTAACGCTGCGGCGTCAGCGGTGCTGATGGGTACCAGCCCGAAAGCGTTTTCCAACGTGGTGGATTTTGAGCTGCAGAACTCGACCGTGTCGTTTTGGTATCCGGATAACAAGCAGGATACCGTGGACTCCGCACTGGCGGCGGCTAGCGCCGCGGTAGCACAAGTCGGTACAGATCACGATAGCTTCACCGTGCGTCTGGGCAGCGGCACCATTGCGATTCAACAGGCTATCAACCATGTAGTTGAGCGTTATCACTGGCTGATCATGGGATTACTAAACCTGGTGATTCTGCTTGTGGCCAGCTACGCCTATCGGTCCCTGGTCGCGGGCGTGGTGTTGCTGATTCCCGTCAACTTGTCGAACTTTATCCTCACAACCTGCATGTCGTTTATGGGTATCGGTCTCGATATCAACTCGTTGATGGTTGCCGCGATCGGGGTTGGCGTCGGTATTGACTACGGTATCTATCTGTTAAGCCGGATGTGTGAGGAGTATCACGAGCGCCTCGACTACGGCGAAGCGATCACCGCGGCACTGACAACCACTGGAAAGGCCATTCTGTTTACCGCCAGCATCATGCTGTTGGGAATCCTGCCCTGGTACTACCTGTCGGGCCTGAAATTCCTCGCCGATATGGGCCTGCTTCTGGTGCTGGTTATGTTGATCAATATGGTGATCGCCCTGGTGGTGCTGCCGCTGTTGATCTGGTTGATCAAGCCGAAGTTTGTCTCGAGCAAAGACATTCTTGTGCTGGGTGAAGGAATGGATATCAGTAAGTTGATTGCTCAGGAAAACAACGCCAAGCAGCCACCTGCAGCGCGGAGCGGTTTCGCAGGGAATGCGGTCGTCGAATAGCAATTTCGATATTAGAAAAAAAGATAATTTATAACGAGAGGTGAAATATGCACATCAAGAAATACGACTTTAATTACAGCCGCCGCCGCTTCCTTGAGAATACGGCCAAAGGCGTGGCGGCGGGCGGTGTTCTCTCCCCGTTGTGGCCAATTATTGCCAACGCCGGTGATATGAGCAAAGCCTATCCCGATGAGCTGCTGTCGATTGAAATGTACACCAAGGGAAAGGTTAAGCCGGGTGATGTGATCACCGCGGATAATGTGGATGTCGTTAAAGACTTGCTGGACCCCGTTGCCTACAAGCAAGTAAAGGAAATGGGGCGCCGAATCAATATTGTTGAGCCGGTCAAAGATGTCACCCAAATGTTTCCGGCCCAGTACCTGGATGCCACCGTTAAAAATGCCGGCAAGGCGGTTATTGGGGAAGATGGCAATGTCTATACCTCCGACGGCAAACCCTGGATCGGCGGCACACCGTTCCCCACACCGAAAAACGGTATTGAAGCTCAGTACAACCTGACTCTGAGCTGGGGTCGCCATGATTATTCGCAATACGCAGTTCGAGATTGGGATATTGATTCCAAAGGCGGGCTGTCCTACCAGTACGATTTCGTGTGGTGTGAGTTGAATACCACCAGCCGTACCGACGGGACAATCTGGCGCGACAAGAGCGACCTGCTTCGCTACCAGTCAGTGTTCTTTACCGCGCCAAATGACAGCGCCGGTACGTCTTTCCTCAATGTGTGGCACTACGACCAGCGCAAGTTCCCGGATCTGCACGGATATATTCCTGCCTTCCGACGGGTGCGCCAGTTCCCGACCAACCAGCGCTTCGAGCCTTTGGTACCGGGTATTACCCTGTTCCTGTCTGACGCCTGGGCGGCGGGTGATCCGCTGCAAACCTGGGGTAACTACAAAATTGTTGAACGCAAGCCGATGCTGGGTTGTATCGGTCCGCGCAACTTCCATGGCGGTTACGACGACAACTGGGAAAAGCCTGTTCACGGTGGTCCGAAGGATCAGACCTTCTTTGACACCTATATGGAGCTGATTCCGGAATGCCTGGTACTGGAAAGTGAGCCTACGGGTTATGCCCGTGCGCCGGTAGGTAAGCGCCGCGTCTGGATCGATGTCAGAAACCAGATGTACATCGCCTATGTGACCTACGACCGCCGCGGTGAGATCTGGAAATCCTTCGAGCCCCATTACGCTCTGCAGTCCAACGACAAGCTGACGGTGAAAGACGGTAACCACACGGCCTGGTCCTGGTCCAGCGTACACAGCCACGATATCCAGTCCAACCGCATGAGCCGTTTTGTTCAGGCTAAGTCAGTGACCGGTGGTTACGACAGCCATTACGACGAAACGAAAACCGATGTGTACAGCAAGTACCTCACCGTGCAGGCCATGCAGCGTCTGGGAGCGACCTGATGAAAGGCCGGATTCTAGGGGGCGTCCTGGCGGGCGCCCTGAGCGCAGGAATGGCTTTAGCGGATGTGCAGCCAGTCTATAGCGGCAAGCCCCACGACGTGTTGTTTGCGGTTCAGACAACCGACCAGGGCTTGGTTGCGGTGGGTGGCTCCGGGCAATACAGCCGGAGTCGCGACGGCAAGACCTGGGAACATCAGCAAATCGCTGACGACGCACTGTCGCTGCTGTCGGTCTCCGAAGTGAAGGGCAACGCGCTGGCGGTTGGGCAGGGGGGCGCAATATTGCGCCGCGGTAAGGATGGCTGGAAGGCCGTCACCACCCCGACCAAAGAGCGCTTGCTCTCGGTGGCACAGGGTGGCGATGGAGTCGCGCTGGCGGTTGGAGGCTTTGGCACCGTGCTGCGGTCTCGCGACGGCGGCCAGAGCTGGGAAGCACTGAAGCTGGATTGGGAGTCGCTGATTCAACAGCCCTACCAGCCCCATGTCTACACCACGATGTTTGATACCCAGGGCAATGCCTTCATCGCGGGCGAATTCGGCATGATCGCCAAGTCGAGCGACGGCGGTGACAACTGGCAGTTGTTGCACAGTGGCGAAGAATCCATTTTCGGTCTTGCCATGAACCGTTCGGGTTATGGAATGGCGGTGGGGCAGAGTGGTCTGGTGCTGCGTACGCGTGATTTTGGTGAGCGTTGGGAGGCGCTTGACGCTGGCACGGGCGCAATCCTGCTCGAGGTGGCGGTACGTGAAGATGGCGCCGCTGTGGCGGCGGGAATTCGCGAAGCACTACGCTTTCCCGCCGAGAGCGCGACACCTGTGCGCATGGCGGTGGCACCGTTTCTCGAAAGCTGGTTTACCGATATCGCCATTCTGAATGGTGAATTCTATCTGGTTGGGCAACAGGCCCAGGTCGTTAAAGTCGATCTTTAAAAAACCGATGTTGGAGATAATAAAGTGAAAATAAAAGCATTAACAAAAACAGGATTATGCGCCGGTGCACTTATCGCCGGCGCACCGGCCTGGAGTGCCAGCGGAGAAGTTCTGGGAGTGGATTATACCTTTAGCGGGATGATTCGCCTTGAGGCGGCGGTAAAAACCGCTGAGGATGAAAACCCGTTTAACCAGCGTGGTAACCTGTTTAATGGCAAGGAAGTGGAGCGCAGTGGCGGTTTGCCCTTGCTGGGACTGCCTCTGCCCTCGCTGACCGCGGATACCGTCACCCGTAATGGCGATCCTGCGGATAACGATTTTAATCTCACACAGCTGCGTTTGGAGAACACACTGCAGTTGCGTTTCAGCGACAGTTGGTCCGCCACCGCGAAATTGCGCGGCATTTTCGATATGGCGCAGTATGACGAATTTGATCCGGGTTTTACCGGTAGCGAGGCCGATGGTTACCTCTACGGTGAACCGAATTACTTCGAGTACGACGAGTTCTACAAAGGCGGTGCGCAAAACCCGCTGGAAGTCTCCGGCGACAACTACATGGTCGACTTCCCCTCGCTGTATGTGGACTACCAGAACGGCCCCTTGCTGGTTCGTATGGGTAACCAGCAGGTAGCCTGGGGGCAAGCGCTGTTCTTCCGGGTAATGGATGTTGCCAACGGCCTGGACCTGCGTCGCCACCTGATTCTGGACTTCGCGTCGGAAGAGTACGCGGATGAGCGTATCTCCTCACCGGGCATTCGCGTTTCCTACCAGTTTGGTTCTGGCTGGGAGATGGATACTTTTGTGCAGGCGTTTCAGCCATCGATCTACGCCAACCCCAATACACCCTATAACGTCATTCCGGCACAGTTCACCGTTCACGACCGTTACAGCAATTACGATGAAGAGCTGAATTCAGGTATCCGGATCAAGGGCTTTGTTGGCGACTTCGGCGTGCAGTTTATGTACACCAACCGTTACAACCCCGATGGTACATTCCGCTGGACCAAGTCCAACGTCAATCGCGGCATCCCGCTCATACCGGGTTCCGGAGCGATTCTTGCGGAAACCCCGCTGGAGCGCGACCCGACCGGTGTGTGGAGTTCCGAAGAGTGGTTTACCTACGCAGGTATGGCGCGCCTCGACGGCGTGGAAGGTCTGAACAAGTTGATCACCGACTTTCCTTCAGCCCAGCTCTTGGGAGCAACACCGGTTCAGAATTTCCAGCAGGCTAATCAGGAACTGGACTTCTTCTTCCAGGTTGCCGGCCCGTTGCGTGGACATATTGAGCGGACGTATCACCGCGAAGATATCTTTGCTACCGGCTTCAGCTATGTTTTCAGTGGCGAACCGGGTAGCTGGACGGATCAGTTGATTATGAACTTTGAGGTGTCTTACACCCCGGATAAAACCTTCACTCCCATCGATCTCGGCCAGGAATATATTGTAGAAGATGAGGTCGTGTCGGCACTGGTACTGGAAAAATATCAACGCTTCTCTGCGAACTTTCCTGCGACCTATCTGGTGTTTCAGTGGATGCACCGCACCGAAAGTGACCTATTTGGCCGCCACCTCAGCGGTATGAGAGGCACAGTTAACAATGCGCCCAAAGGGATAGATGGCGGATGGGACGGTCTGGTACTGGCCGCTCAGCAGCCTTTCCCCGGTCTGGTCTGGCGTGCTGACCTGTCCCTGCTGTACGACACAAGAGGCGGCCTGTTTGTGCAGCCAGCGTTGAAGTGGAAGCCCAGCGGCGACTGGAATATTGAGTTCTACTACAACTATCTGGAAGGCGAACTTGCCGGTGGCGATAAAAATTCCAATGTCATTGAAAGTATTGATTTTGCCGATGAATTTGGTTTGCGCGTTGCATTCCAGTACTAGGCAAATCTAACAAACCCTACCCTCGGGTCTTTTTGGGACTTTCCGGCGGCGGTGTCGCCGGATTTTTTCGAGGTTGTATACATGGTTTTTTCCATCAGGAAATTTGATAACGGCTACTCGCGACGAGAGTTTCTCAAGCTGGGTGCCGGCTTCGCAGGCGCCGGTGTGCTTATGCCGACGTGGGCGGCGATGGAGAAGCACGGTGAGGTCACGGCGGCGTATCCTGAAGAACTGCTGTCGATTGAGACCTACACCAAAGGCAAGTTAAAACCCGGTGACTACATCGATGTGAATAATGTCGAGTGGGTAAAAGACCTGCTGGAGCCGGTAAAGTATCACCAGATTAAAACCATGGGGCGACGCCTGCGGCTGCGCGAGAGCACCCGCGATGTAATGAAACTGAGTCCTTGGGAATATCTCGAGGCCAGCTTTCGCAATCGCGGCAAGGCGAGCTTTGACGACAAGGGCAATGTCGTCACCCCGGAGGGCAAGCCGTGGATCGGCGGGCTGCCTTTTCCCAATGCGACGAAGGGCGTTGAGTTCTTCGCCGGGCTCACCATGAGCTGGGGGCGTCATGATGCCTCGTTCTATCCCATTCGCGAATACGACCTGAACCTTGAAGGCAAGGTGACCTATTCCTATGAGCTGGGTTGGGCGGAGTATGCGCCGGTGGGTCGAGTGGTGATGCCGGATGTCTACTGGCAGGGCCACGAAGACAAACTGCGTTATCAGAGTGTGTTCTTTACCCAGCCCAACAGTGTTCGCGGTACGTCCTTCCTGAACACCTGGTATTACGACCAGAACAAATTTCCGGACTTGTACGGTTATATCCCTGATTTTAAGCGCATACGTCGCTATCCCACTGATCAACGCTTCGAGCCGCTGGTGCCGGGTTCAAGCCTTTATTTGTCGGATGCCTGGGGCGCGGGCGACCCGCTGCACACCTGGGGTAACTACAAAATCATCTGGCGCGGCCCCTTGCTGGGCGGCGTGAGTGGCGCCTGGGAAAACACCGACGCCAACTGGCAGCATGGTAGCCACGGCGGTGGTGAAAACCAGACCTTTTGGGATACCGATGTCGAGCTGGTACCCGAGGCGATTGCGGTCGAGGCGGAGCCGCTTGGTTTCCCCCGGGCGCCGGTCGGGAAAAAGCGCGTCTGGTTTGATGCCCGAACCCAGCTGCCTCTGGGCATGGTGACCTATGACCGGCGCGGAGATCTGTTTCGCTCCTTTGACGGCGCCTACGGGCTTTATGAAAAGGGCGACGAAAAAATCATGGACGGCAAGCACACCTACTGGTCGTGGAGTCACGCCCAGGCCTTTGATGTGCAGACCGGGAAAATGACCCGTATAGAACAACTGGCCAGTATCGGTGGCGGTCACAAAATGTTGGTTAACGATCAGGCTATTTACGACCGCTATTTGACCAATACCGCCCTACGGCGTCTGGGCAATTAACTTAATTCGAGGATTAGAACATGACAGAAACTTTCAAGGCGCTGGTGGCGCGACGGGATGACTCCGGTTATCGCGTTGGCTTTGAGAATCTCACTGCCGATCAGGTAGGAGAGGGCGATGTCGAAGTGGCAGTGGAGTACTCCACGCTGAACTACAAAGACGGCCTGGCGATTAGCGATGCGATTCCCATTGCGCAGGTGTCGCCGCTGATTCTCGGTATTGATATGGCGGGTACGGTAACTGCATCGGATAACGAGCGCTTTCGGGTGGGTGACAAGGTCGTGCTCAACGGCTATGGCGCGTCGGAAACCCACAATGGGGGCTATACCCAGCGCTTGCGCACCAAGGGCGACTACCTGGTGAAACTGCCGACCCGCTTTTCCACCCGTCAGGCAATGGCGCTCGGCACTGCAGGTTACACCGCAATGCTTTCGGTCATGCGGCTTGAAAAGGCCGGCATTCGTCCCGAGTCCGGCGAGGTACTGGTGACCGGTGCATCCGGGGGGGTGGGTACGGTTTCAATTATGTTGCTGGCCAGCCTCGGCTATCGGGTCACTGCATCGACAGGGCGACTTGAGGAAAGCGATTTCCTTAAAACTCTGGGTGCGGACAAAGTTATTCACCGCGATGAACTGTCGTCGCCGGGGGAGATGATGCAGGCGATGCGCTGGATTGCTGCGGTGGATTCCTGCGGCAGTCACACCCTGGCCAATGTGATTGCCAGTCTGCATTACGATGGTGTGGTCACGGCGTGTGGCTTGGCCCAGGGCCTGGACTTGCCCAGTAATATGATGCCCTTCGCGCTGCGTAATGTGTCGCTACTCGGTGTCGATTCCGTTCACGCGCCCATGCCGCGCAGAAAGGAAGCCTGGGAGCGTCTGGCGAAAGCCGTCGACCTCGACAAGCTGGAATCGCTGATCGTTGAACTGCCCTTCGCGGAATTACCGGAGGCGGCTGGGAAAATTCTCCAGGGCCAGGTTCGCGGTCGCACCGTTGTCGATATCGCAAACGCGTAATACGCCAAACTTACAGAGGGAATAATAATGACAGGCTTACTCGCACAATTTTCATTAGCAGGAAAAACGGCAGTCGTGACCGGCGCCGCAGCGGGCATTGGCGAGGCGACGGCGCGGGTCTTTGCCGAAGCCGGTGCAGACGTGATGCTCACCGATATTGACGGTGCAAAATGCGAAACGGTTGCGGCGCAGTTAACGGCCCGCGGCTTGAGTGCGCGGAGTATGACGATGGACGTCTGTGTCGAGTCCCAGTGGCAGCAATTGCAGGATGCGCTACTGCAGTGGACGGGCAAATGGGATGTGCTGGTCAATAACGCCGGGATTTACATCGGCGGCACAATCGAAAGTAATTCCACGGAACAATTACAGCGGATCCACGACGTCAACGTGGCGTCGGTGTTTCTCGGTACCCGTTTTGCGGCGTCGGCGATGAAGACCGGTGGGCAGATCGGCGCGGGGGGATCGATCATTAACCTGTCGTCAATTGCCGGGCTGATTGGTGTCCCCGGGCACGGCATTTATGGGGCGAGCAAGGGGGCGGTGGCCTCGTTCAGCCGCCATGCCGCCATAGAGTTTGCGCGCTTTGGCTACGGCGTGCGGGTTAACTCCCTTCACCCTGGACTGATCGCAACCGAAATGGGCGACAAGGTGTTTGACGACTTTGTCGAGATTGGTTTGACCGCTACCGTCCAAGAGGCCAAGGATATTCTCGAGCAGCAGATGATCCCCTGTGGCCGCACCGGCAGTGTTGACGATATCGCCAATGCGGCGCTGTTCCTCGCGGCGGATGCCAGCAGCTATGTCACCGGTATTGAACTTACAGTTGATGGCGGTTTTACCGCTGCCTAGGGGATGGTGATGGATTGCAAAAATAAAGTCGCCCTGGTTACGGGCGCGGGCAAGGGCATCGGTCGCGCCGCTTGTCTGGCGTTGTCCAGGGCGCAGGCAAAACTGGTTGTCAGCGATGTCGATGTGGCGGCCGCTCAGGCGGTGGTGGACGAGATCCAAAGTGCTGGTGGTGAAGCGATGGTACTGGAGCTGGACGTGCGCAGCGAAGCACAGTGGCAGGCCGGCATTGAAACCGCAGTGGCGGCTTTCGGCGGTCTGGACGTACTGGTGAACAATGCTGGCATCGCGGCGATATCCGGAATCGAAGAGGAAACGCTGGAAGGATGGCGGCGCACCCAGGAAATAAATAGCGACGCGGTCTTTCTCGGCTGCCGGGCAGCGGTAGCCGCAATGAAAGCCAACGGCGGCAGCATTATTAATGTCTCGTCGATCGAGGGCATTGTCGGTGACCCCATGCTGCCCGCCTATAACGCCAGCAAGGGGGCGGTGAGGGCCTTAACCAAGTCTGTGGCGCTGTACTGCGCCGACCGGGACTATGCAATCCGGGTCAATTCCCTGCACCCCGGCTATGTCGAAACACCACTGGTTAGCGGAGCATTGGCGGCATTGCCCGAGGCACAGGCCCAGGAGTTTGCCCAGCGCGTAGTGGCGAGCATCCCTATGGGAAGAATGGCGCGACCGGAAGAAATCGCCGGCGGCATCGTGTTTTTGGCGTCCGACGCCGCAGCCTATATGACCGGCTCGGAGTTAGTGATGGACGGAGGATACACCGCGCGATAAACGCGGTTTGCTGTGTTAATTAAATCAATGGAGAAAATAATGAAAGGTATTAAAACCAAACTCGGTATGACCTGCGGTCTGCTCGCGGCTCTGAGCGCGCCGGTGTCGGCTCAGCAGTTGCCCTTGTTGTCTTCACTGCCGCTGCTTTCCAGCCTGCCCTTGAGTCTGGATGCGCTGCCGGTGCTGGGTTCACTGCCCTTACCCCTCGGCGGACTGTCCGACGTCTCCGGTCTTAATGGCCTGCCCGGTGTGACGGTGCTGTCGGGAAGTATTCCGGTGGTCGGCGCCGTATTTAATGGTGCCTTGCTGGATACCGGTGGCCCCTTTGTGCTGAGCCTGCTTCAGGGCGCGGCGCTTGAAGGCGGCTTCCCCGGGAATCTGCTGAGTGTAGAGGGTTTGAGTGAATCTGCGGTTCTGGTTCAGGCACTGCTGGGTGGTGTAACCACTGCGTTGCCGGGCCTGTAAACGTCGCTGCGTGTCAATATCACGGTTGGGTCTGAAGACTCAAACCGTGATATTGGCTGTCTGGCTGTGTTGAGACGAGCGACTGAGCCAGGCTTTGCCCGAGCTTAAAGCAGCTCGGGATTGATCAGCTCGCTGCCGCCTTTCATGGCCAACACTTCGTTGCAGCCATCGGCAATCAGCATCGCGCGGGCATCGCGCAACAGTTTCTCCATTGGATACTCGCGGGTCAGGCCGTTGCCGCCAAAAATCTGCAGCGCTTCGCTGGCTATTTCAAAGGCGGTTTGGGTGCCGTTCACCTTCGCTGACATCGAACCGATAATCGCCGGGCGGGGCGCCGTGGCGTTAAATTCGGCCGCGCGGAATACCAGCGCGGATGCCGCTTCCAGTTTGCGGAACATGTGGAACAGGCGATGGCGCACACTTTGGTGACGGATAATCGGCTGGCCACCTTGCTTGCGTTCATGGGCGTATTGCAGCGCGTGCTCGTAAGCTGAGCGGGCGACGCCGACAGCGAGATTGCCCACGTGCAGGTTCGCTTCGGCGAGCGTGTCGTACACAAAGTCCGTGTAGTTTTCCGGCGTCGCGATGATATGGTTTAGCGGCACTTCCACGTTCTCGAAATAGATTTCGCCCTGGTTCAACGCGCGAAGCCCGATTTTGTCCAGCGGCTTGCCCTTGCTGACGCCGGGCAGGTCGAGGGGAACGATTATGGTATAGCCGGGTTTGACTTCGTCGCCGACTTTGGCGTGGCAATACAGGGCGCAGACCTCGGCGGTAATGCCACCGGAAACCCAGGCGGATTTCTGACCATTGATCACGATCTTGTCGCCCTGAATTTCAGCGATGCAGTTGGGGCGACCGTAGTTGCCGTTTTCCGCGGCGATCTGCCCTGAGGCGTCCAGCATATCGCTGCCGTGGTCGGGCTCGGTAATACCCCAGCAGCCCAGCTTGCCTTCGCAGTATTCAACCATTTCCATATTGCCGGCCAGTGCCGAGTACAGCGACGGCATCATGCTGACCAGAATCATCCCGGCAAGACCGCCTTCACCCCAGCCAAATTCCTGGGCGGCAATCAAAAACAATCGGGTGCGCTCCAGCGGTTCCATTTCGATGGTGGCGGAAACGCTCAGTCCCAGTTCGCTGGCCTGGCTCAGTGCTGACCACAGTGGCGAGTCGGGGCCGACCGCTTCTTCTGCGGTCATTTTATCCATGGCAATGCCGGCGGGGCGCAGCACTTCCAGGGCGAAGCGGTGGGTAATTTCCTGGATGGTGCTTTCCATGTCGCTGAGGCGGCCAGTCAGCCCGCCAAGGGGAAGATCAATATAGTCACTCATTGCAATTCTCCTGAGTGTGGTTGTTATTAAAAAGCGGTGTCAGTTTTTGGTCAGATAGCCGGTGAGGGCCCTGCCAATATTTTCCGGTAGCAGGCGGTCGAGTTGAGACCAGGCCTTGCCCACAGAACCGATAAAGTAGCCATCGCGGCTGCCGGATATCGCTTTAAAAATTGCCTCGGCGACATCCGCTGGCTCGGTATCAACAGAGACGGTCGATTTCAGCGAGTCTTCGACGTGGTCCACCATCGCCGTTTTGACAAAAGGCGGCTTTACGCTGGTCACGCGTATGCCATGCTTTTTCCACTCTAAAGAAAGCGCCTGAGTTAAGCCGTTAATATAAAATTTTGAAGAGCTGTACACCGCCAGTCTCGGAACACCGTGCACCGATGACATTGAGCACAGGTTTACCATGCAACTGTTTGCCGTTGCCTTCAACAGGGGAAAGCCCAACTGTGCGACATGAGTGGCGCCGCGGACATTGATGTCGATCATCGCGTCGTGGGCGTCGCCGGAAATATCTTCAAAGTTTCCGGAGCTCAATACGCCGGCGTTGTTGATAAGCACATCCAGGCGGCCCTTGGCATGTTTGGAAAAGTCCTCAAACATCGCCGCAATGGACTCGCGGGAGCGTACATCGCAAACGCCAAAGCAGGCCTGTGTAAATTCACCGCTATTTTTCAGGGTATCGAGCGCTGCGGCATCAATGTCGTAAATGCCGACAAAATAGCCTTGCTGTTGGAAAAGCCTCGCGGTTGCGAGGCCAATTCCTGCGGCGGCACCGGTAATCAGGACAGTTTTCATTACTTTCCCTCAGCCCGGGTAGTCGGAGAGGTTGTAGATGTTGCCGGCCTCAGGATTAAACGCATCGATCAGAAAGCGTTCCTGGGGTTTTTCCGACGCCGTCTTGGGGATTTCCGCAACGACCTGCAAAAACTGCGGCACGCTGTTGCGGTCCAGTTCAACCGCGCAGTGCTGGAAGACCGACCGGGGGTCGAAATCGTCCTTTACTACAATGGCCGCAACCGGTTCTTTCTCCCCGGGGGCGCCGCCTTCAATGGCAATGCCGTAGACAAAAACATCGTCGATGCTGTCGTGGCCTGAAAGGGCCTTTTCAACATAGGCGGTGTTGATGAAGTCACCGTTGCGGCGAATGCCGCCGCCTTTGCGGAAGTGGAAAAACAGCCAGCCGTTGACATCAACGTGGCCAATATCTCCCATCCGCAGCCAGCCCTCGGAGACTTTCTTGGCGGTGGCTTCGGGGTTTTTAAAATACGACACTGGAGGAGCGCTGCCGTCGGCATTGCGAAAGCAGATTTCCCCGGCTTCGTTGGGGCGCGCGCGGCGGCCATCTTCGGTAAAGATTGCCATTTCCAGATTGGCGGGGGGTTTGCCACAGCTGCCAATCGGGCCTACGCCAAAGGGGTTAAAGGTCAGACCACCTTCGGCGGCGCCGTAAAATTCCGTCAAGCGCACACCAAAACGTTTTTCGAAATCCATCCAGATTTGCGCAGGCATTCCAGCGCTGAGAATGGTGCGCACCGGGTTGTCGGCATCGTTGTCTTTAACCGGCTCGGCATAGAGCGCAGTGGTCATGCCGCCCAGCAAATTGAACACGGTGCAGCCGAATTCGCGGGTGATATCCCACAGTCGCGACTTGGTGAATTTGCGACTGATTACGCCGCGCAAGCCCATATACAAGGTGCTGCCCAAGGTGATGATCTGGGCATTGGCGTGGGTGAGCGACAAGCCGGTATAGGGGCGGTCTTGTTCGGTCAATTCCAGTACTTCGCCAACCGATTTGCCCGCGGCAAAGCGTTCGTGGGCGGTGACAATCGCTTTCGGGTCGCCGGTGGTGCCGGAAGTGAACAGCAGTTGCATCGCTTCCCGCGGGTCTTCGCTGACAATACTCAGTTCCGGAAGCGGCTGAGTGGCGGCGATAATATCCGTGGTGCCGGGCAGGCCGTGCTGACTTTGTCCGACCAACAAGCGCCAGCATTCATCGCGGCCTTGCCAGGCGCTGTTCAGGGCATCGAGTGCGGGTTCAGTGACAATCGCCCCTTTGCACTCGGCAAATTCCAGCATATAGCGCAGCTTTTCGCCCTGGGTGCGGGGGTCGATGGGAACAAACACGGCGCCTAGAATTGACGAGGCCACCATCAGGTCAACAAACTCCGGATGGTTGGCCATGATCAGGGCGAAGTGATCGCCCTTTTGAAGCCCCTGTTGCTGTAACCATTGCGCGAGGCGCTGACCATTTTCCCAAAGCTGGCGGTAGGTCCGTGTTTCAGTAACAAACTGTCCGGCGGGATCGATATCAACAAAAGTGAGGACATCCAGATCCGGCTTTTTGTCTTTCCAGTCGGCGATCAGGTGCGCCAGAATTTGGGGGTTCGACATCTGCTACCCCCGTCCCAGTATGCTGACAACTGTGGCTGCGGTGTCGGTACCGATCATACCGCCGCCGTTGTGGGCCAGACCAAAACGCGCGCCTTCCACCTGGCGGTTGCCACACTGGCCGCGAAGCTGCTCGGTAAGCTCAACAATCTGTGCAATACCGGTCGCGCCGATCGGGTGACCCTTACGCAGCAGACCGCCGCTGACGTTAACGGGAATACGTCCGCCGAGACGGGTGCTGCCGTCGTCGATCAGGCTGGCGCCCATGCCCTTGTCGCAGAGTCCCAGATATTCGTAGGCGGAAATCTCTGATGGCGACGAGGCGTCGTGCAATTCCACCAGGCTGAGGTCTTTGGGGCCGATTCCCACTTCGTTGTAGGCCTGGTTGGCAGCGAAACTGCCCACCGACTCGCCTTCATCCAGGTCCCAGCCGCTGACCAGTACCGAAGATTCGACCTGTACCGGGGATTGCAGGCCCATTTCCCTAGCCTTTTTGGGGCTGACAATAACCACCGCCGCTGCGCCATCGCCAATGGGCGAGCACATTGGCAGGGTCAGCGGGTAGACGATTTCCCTGGCCGCGAGCACTTCCTCAATAGTCAGCGCGGTTTGAAATTGGGCGCGGGGGTTCAGGCTGCCGTGAAAGGAATTTTTCACAGTGACCGCAGCAAAATGTTCCTGGGTGGTACCGTAGTGATTCATATGGGCCTTGGCCATCAGTGAGTAGATGTCCATAAATACCGAGCGACCCTTGCCGGCGTCTTCCAGATCCGGGCTCTCTCCAGCCATGCTGGCCAGGGATGCCAGCGCGCCCGCCATACCACCGGGGTTTTCAGTGTCTACCGCGCCGTCAAAGGCCGCAAAGGTGCGGGCCTTGTCTTCACTAAACAGTTTTTCAAAGCCACAGGCGAGTACCACATCGTAACCACCCAGGGTGACCATGGCGCAGGCCTGTTGGAACGCAGTTGAGGCCGTGGCGCAGGCGTTTTCCACATTGACTACTGGAATCTGGCCGATGCCGAGTTCGCGCAGGGCGATCTGACCGCTGATCATTTCCTGGCCCTGTACCACGCCGCCGGCGCCGTTGCCCATCCAGGCAGCCTGAATATCGCTGCCAGACAGCCCGGCATCTTTCAGGGCCTG
The DNA here is from genome assembly GCA_041546665.1 of Spongiibacteraceae bacterium. GTDB lineage: Bacteria > Pseudomonadota > Gammaproteobacteria > Pseudomonadales > Spongiibacteraceae > Spongiibacter. The sequence goes on from JBFEVY010000004.1 coordinate 24,879, forward strand.
AGAAATCGCTTCGCCTGCGAGGGCTTTCAGGGGCGTTTCAAGGTGTTTGCCAAAGCGGGTCATGCCCACTCCGGCGATACAAGCTGACATCTTCATGCAACGATCTCCGGAGCCAGGTTGCAGTGTTGCAGCTCGTTGAACACTTCCAGCAGTTCGCGGTGACCGAAGGCCTTGGCGGCAGACTGGAAGCCGGCGTTTTTCAGCTGGCCGTTAAGCAGGCGCTTGGCGCCTTCGGCACAGATTTCACCGGTCCAGGTGTAGGGCGCAGATACGTTCAGGCGGAAAGTGGTTGAAACAGTGCGGCCCTGACCGTGGCAGATGATGACGCTGCGCTGCACATCGACATCGTCCTTCGGCGGCTCGCCCTGGTCGATCTGGTCGCCGAGGTTATTGGTCCACTCCTCGCGTTGCTCGGGGGTCAGTGTATCTTTCACTTCGGCAAAGGCTTTGATGCCCACTTCGTAAACCATGGGGGCGAGGTGCTCGCCAATTGCGGTCAATACTTTACAGTCGCGTACGCGCTCGTCTTGCTTGAACCACACCGGCTCACAGGCGCCGCCCCAGGGCAGAGCGTGAAGAATGGCATTGCGGTGTGGCGCGGCAACCTGCAGATAGGTGTCCCAGGGCCAGGCAACGTACTCGTTGTTTTCCAGGTACAGCTGGTCGTTGCACACCATACGCAGGAAGGATTTGGTAGAGGCTTCAGAGGGCAGGCCGTTGTCGATCTGGTACAGAATGTCCAGTGAGTCGACACCTTCGTTTTCCAGCACCACTTCCGCCGCCAGGGCACCCGCCGCCCACATATAGGAACAGGCCGGGCTCAACAGCAGACCTTTTTCTTCAAAGGCTTTGCCGTATTTCTCGGCAATGGCGATAGTCCAGTCCTGCTCGCCGGTGGTATCGATATAGTGGCAGTTGGCCTGGTAGGCCGCTTCGAGAATGGGCCAGCCAATTTGCATGAAGGGGCCACTGACGTTGATGACCACATCCACTTTTTCAAACAGCGGAACAAGTTCTTCAAGGGTGTTCTGTGCGGTTGCCAGTTCAACGGCAAAGGGTGCGCCGCAGCGCTCTTCGACAACGGCGCGGGCTTTTTCGAGCTTTTCCATACTGCGGCCGACCATATAAAAGGGCAGGCCACGGTTGGCGAGGGCTTCTGAAATCAGTTTGCCGGTGTAGCCGTTGGCGCCATAGATCGCAATTTTGGGTGAGCTGGACATGGTGTTCTCCTTATAGATTTTGACTCATTTGTTTTTATTTCCGGGCACAGCCCAGATCAGATAGCGTCAATGTACGTGGGGAGAGCGGGGGATAACATGGGCAAAGCGGACAGCATTTTGCGCAAATTGGCCACCTGTGACTTGTGCGCTAAATTTTTTGAGTTTTTACCGCTATATAAGGAGTTTTACGCCGTGAAAATGCGGGTCAGGAAACGTGATTTTTGCGCCAGGCGCTGGGTGTCTGACCGCCACTCCAGCGTTTAAAAGCATGGGAAAAACTGGCGGCGTCGTGGTAGCCCAGCAGTTCTGAAATCATATCCAGCGACAGCCGACTTTGGCCGAGATAGTCCTTCGCAAGGTCAAAACGGATGTCGTCGACAATAGTCCGGTAGCTGGTTCCTTCGTCGGATAATCTGCGACGCAGGGTGCGAACCGACACATTTAATTGGTCCGCCAGGGCGTCGATATCCGGAAAACTGTGGCCGGGTTTGGCAAGAATTTTCTGGCGAATTTCCTCGACAAAACTACCCTGGTCGCTGAGCCTCGACAGCATCAACTGGCACTGCTGGTCAAACACCGTGCTGGCCTGAAAATCGCGCATGGGCAGCGGCGTATCCAGGTAGTTGGCATCTATACTCAAATGGCAGGAGCTGGCGTTAAATTTAACCGGGCACTGAAAAAAACGTTCGTATTCCGCGCGATTGCCGTGACCGTCGTGAAGCACGGCCACTTCCCGAAGCGGAATGGTGCTGCCAAATGCCTCGCTAAAGCCGACCAGGCAGCAGCCAGCGTCTCGATCCATCATCATATTGCGAAGCTGCTCGGGCATGGGGTATTTCGCGCGCAAAATCAGGTTGGCGCGGTCGCCGGAGACTTCCAGTTGGAAGTCGCACACGGTATAGGTCAGGTCGCCGTAGCTCTCAACAATACTCAAGGCGTGGCGAAAGGTTGGCGCGCTCATCACGGCGTAGCCCAACAAGCCATATACCGGCAGGGGATAACTCTTTGCCAACAGCAGCCCCAGGCAGGGGTTATTGCTGAGTGCCATTAAATTGCGATTAAAGCGCAGTTCCTGTTCCCAGGTGCAGGAGGCGTTGGGGTCGTCCAGATCCTGTTCCGTCAGGCCGGTGCCCTCAAGGCACTCGGTCGCGACGAATCCCAATGAACTCATTGCCTGCAGGGAGGGCCGAAAGCCTTTGATGTGGTGTGCAGTAATGCCGGCCTTCATATTTATTATTCGCAGACTCTGGGGGTTCTTGTAATGGTCAGCTTTTATTCTATGCGTCGGTCGTAGCTATAACAAGCCTGTGGGCCGACGGAGTCTCAGTTGTGATCAAATGACAGGAAGAAACAATTTTTTGTCCGCTTCCAACATGTTGCGCGGGAGCAAATCCGCGTAGTTTTCTCCCACAAAATGATAAACAGTCCCTTTGGGATGGATGAGTACAGCTCATCGCACCAGGAGAAATAAGAATGCAATTGATCAGATTCCCCCATAGCCAGCTCTTCCGTGCCTTGGCGGCAGTCGGCCTGACCGTGTCACCGATGTTGGTGCAGTCCCAGGTGATTGAGGAAGTGGTGGTTACGGCACAGCGACGTTCGGCTAGTGTGCAGGACACGCCGGTCGCCATTACCGGATTGAGCTCTGACGCTTTGGGTAAGCTTGGCTTTGAAAGCGCCAATGATATTTCGGCCCAGGTGCCGAACATGCAGGTCAGCGGCCCCTACGGCGAAGTTCAGCCGATTTTCGCCATCCGTGGCGTAAGCATGTCGGACTACAGTTCCAACCAGGCCAGCCCCATTGGTGTGTACACCGACGAAGCGTATTTGCCGGCAACCTTCAGTCACGGTATGAGCTTTTTTGACGTAGAACGTCTGGAAGTACTGCGTGGCCCCCAGGGCACCCTCTACGGTAAGAACACTACCGGTGGTGCGATTAACATCATTACCAAGACACCTGAGATCGGAGACGAATGGTCCGGAAAAGTTAAAGTCGGTGCCGGTAGTTACGGGATGGAAACCGCGGAAGGCGCGGCGGGTGGTACCCTGATTGATAATGCCCTGGCCGGGCGCCTCGCCTTTAAATACAAGCGTGACGACGGCTATGTAGAAAACAAGCTGGGTGGCCCTGATCAGGCCCAGGTGGATCTATTTGCGGCGCGTCTGGCCTTGAATTGGCAGATCACTGACAGCACCAGCGCCATATTTAAATTTACCCGCGGTAAGAACGATGCGCATCCGAATCCGCCGCGCAATGAGCCGCGTACTGATATTCGTGGAATGGAAAACCTGAATCCGTTGGCGCCTTATCCCACCGACTCCGGTTATATGGACTATGTAGGTTACGATCGCAATTCCAGAAATCTTGATTTCTGGGAAACCGAGGACAACCGCGCGCGAGATGGTGAGGCCAATCTGCTGAGTGAACTGGATCTCGCGATCCTGACGCTGAATTACGAAGCTGACAATTTCTCGCTGGTATCGGTAACTTCTTACACCGATGCAAACTACTCGCAAAATGCCAATACTGACGGCAGTCCGCTGCGTTTGTTGGAAATTGACTGGCATACTGACACTCAGTCTATGGCGCAGGATTTTAGATTTGTTTCAAACTTTGACGGTATGTTCAGCATTGTTGCCGGCGCGTATTTGGCGACTGAAGAAACCTATCTGAACAATGTGTACGCGCTGTATGAAGACCTGATCGACTTCCGTACCGCGCTGGCCAAACCCGCCGCGGCAGGTCAGGCCCCCTTCGTACTGGACTTCGGCGCAGTTGACCAGCGTCAGGAAACCGTGAAGGACTCTGCGGCCCTGTATACCCAGATGCGCTTTGATTTCACCGGCAATTTCGGTATGGACCTCGGTCTGCGTTATACCGAAGATTCAACATCACAGCCTTATTTGAATATCTCCCGCGTCGGGTACGACGGTACACCCCGCGGTACCTTTGTGCCCGGTGGCAGCGGCTACGACCAAGCCTTTGTGCCGCTGGCTCTGCCCCCGGGTGTAGCCGGTGGTGATCCCAACGCGATTCTGGATTTCCTCCTCAATCCGCTGCCATACCTGAATCAGATTACCGACGCGGGATTGCCCGGATTCACCGAAGGTCCCTACACCCTCGACAGCGCCAAAAAGCTGGATGCCAAAGAGAAGGAGTGGACCGGAAAGCTGGGTCTGGACTATCGCTTCAACGACGCCTTGATGATGTACGGTTCGTATAGCAAAGGGTATCGCGCAGGTAGCTTTAACGGCGGCATTTACTACGCCGAGCGTCCGCTGGAGACCGCTTATGCCGCACCGGAGTATATCGACTCTTACGAGCTGGGTTTCAAATCTGACCTGTTGGATAACAGTCTGCGGATCAACGCAGCGTTGTTCTATTACGAATATACCGATCAGCAGTTTATTAACGTAGTGGGCATTTCAAACTACCTGGAAAACGCCGGTGGCTCCGAAATTCTCGGCTTTGAGGCAGAAGTGTGGTGGGCTGCTACTGACAAGCTTGTTGTTCAGTTGGGTCTGGGTGTGCTCGATACCGAATACACCGAGCTTGAGCTGCGCAATATCGACACCATCGATGACAACAACGACACCATCGATCTTGCGGGCAATGAGTTGATCTCGGCGCCGCCGGTCAATGTGAGTGTGGCTATCGATTACGACCTGTACCAGAACGACTACGGTTACTTGTCGCTGAATGCGAACGCCAACTTCCAGGACGACCAGTGGTTCAGCGCCTACAACGACCAGGCCGGCCACCAATACATCAAACAGGATGCCTACTGGATTTATAACGGCCGCTTGAGCTGGTATGCCAGTGATGAAAGCTGGCAGGCGAGTGTGTGGGTGAAAAACCTCACTGAAGAGGAATACGACACCTACGCAATCAACCTGCAGGCCAGCTTCGGCTTTGACTACTACTCTCAGGGCGCGCCGCGCACTTGGGGGGCTGAGGTCACCTTCAATTTCTGATGCCCTTTCCAGGGATCTCTTTGGGGCTGTTTTTACAGCCCCTTTTTTTTCCAAGGTGAATATGGGAGAGCGAAAATGGGAGTGCGTTTACAAGAAAAAACAGCGCTGATTACCGGCGGCGGGAGTGGTATCGGTGCCGCCTGTGCCAAGCGTTTTGCCGAAGAGTCCGCAGCGGTGATTGTCGCGGATATTGATCTGGCCGCGGCGTCAGCCATCGCCGACGAGATTACGTCTGTTGGGGGCAATGCCCGCGCAGTGCAACTGGATGTCTGCCAGCCCGAGGCCTGGGTTGCGTTGTTCGATCAGTTTCGCGCGTCGCAGACACAATTGGATATCCTGATTAACAATGCTGGCATTGCCCTTCCCGGAACGACTGAAGAGTGTCGCTTTGAAGACTGGCAGGCCACCCAGCGGGTTAATCTGGACGGTGTGTTTCTGGGTACCCAGGCGGCGATTCACGCGATGAAACTGTGTGGTGGTTCGATAATTAATATCTCTTCGATTGAGGGAATAGTCGGCAATCCTGGTCTGGCCGCCTATAATGCCAGCAAGGGTGGCGTGCGTATCTTTTCCAAGGCGGCGGCGCTGGAATGTTGTCAGAAAGGCTATGCTATTCGTATCAATTCAGTGCACCCAGGACTAGTGCGCACGGCGATCATCGACAAGGCGCTGGCACAGGTGTCCGAGGAAGAGGGGAGGGCGCTACTGGCGAGTCTGACCGACAAAACGCCAATGGGGCGAATCGGTGAGCCGCGGGAAATTGCCAATGCCTGTTTGTTTCTCGCCTCGGATGAGTCGTCGTATATGACGGGCTCCGAACTGGTGATCGATGGCGGCTATACGGCGCAATAAAACGGTTTACAGAGTGGGTTCAATCATGGCAAATGTGAGATCAGATTTTTACAGCGAAGGCCTGCGTTGCGCGGGCAACTTATTACTGCCTGAAGGTGCTGATCGGGTACCGGTGGTGATACTCGGCCACGGTTTTGCCGCTGAACGCGCCTTTGCACTGCCGGAATTTGCCGAGGCATTCGTGCGCAACGGTATCGCCGCCTATTATTTTGACTATCGCTGTTTTGGTGACAGCGAGGGTGAGCCCCGGCACTGGGTTGACCCTGCAAGGCATCAACAGGACTGGCGCAATGCCATTGCCCACGTGCGCAGCATGCGTGAGATCGACGCCACGAAAATTGCCCTTTGGGGCTCGTCGTTCAGTGGCGGCCATGTGTTGCAGCTCGCCGCTGAGGACGAGGGCCTGGCGGCGGTGATTGCACAAGTGCCCCATGTCAGCGGTCCGGCGACCATTGCCGGCTTGCCGATTAAAAATATTGTGCAAGGCACCTTGGCGGGTTTGAAAGATGTGTTTGGCAGCATTGCCTTCGGCAAACCATTTTACAGCCCGGTGATCGGTCGCCCCGGTGACTTTGCCGCCATGAGCAGTGAGGAGTGCTGGGACGGCTGGTTTGCCATGGTGCCCGAAGGGTCAAGCTGGGAAAACAAGGTTTTATCCAGAATTTTTCTCAAGCTGGCGCTGTTCAGCCCCATCCGCAATGCGCATCGCATTACTGCGCCGACCCTGGTTATTGCGGGTAAACACGACACCGTCACCCCTCCCGATGCGGCGGCGGAGACTGCCAAGCGGATTCCAAAAGGTGAATTCCACCTGCTCGACTGCAATCACTTTGAAGTCTATAAAGGCGAGATGTTTAACAAAGTGATCGCGCTTGAAATTGAATTTCTCAAGCGCGCTTTCGCGAGCGACAGAACTTAAGTTTGCGGCTAACGTAATCCGGTAGTTAGCTCGCCGCAGAGCTGGTGCGACAGTTTTCGCGCGGAAGACAACAGCGCCCGCTGCAACTCTGGCAGGCCATTGCGTTTGAGGGCGCTGCCAATACCGATGGCCACCAGTGCATGGCTGAGTTGATCGCGTGACTTCCAGACCGGCGCTGCCAGTACGGTGACTCCGGAAATATAGTTGCCATCGTCAATAGCAAAGCCCTGACTGCGGGTGCGCTCTACCTGCTCCAACCATACTTCGTAGCTCGGTGGATCATCCCAGCGCAGGGTTTCGAATCGGGTTTTTATTTCCTCTTCTGAATAATTTCCAAATGCGGCAAGACAGCGTCCGGTGGCGCTGATCAACGACGGAAAGCGGCTACCAATCTGGGCGCTGATCTGAAAGTTGCTGCCCGCCTGTGAGGTCGCCACCACAATAATGTGTTCGAGTCCGACGATATGGACGCCGAGCATGGTGACATCAAACTGCTTGCTGATACCGTCCAGCGTGGGTTGGGCCACGTCGGTAAATTGGTCGCGCCGCAACCACTGCCGGGCCAGGCTGAGTACCCCGGCTTCCAGTGAGTAGCGCTTGGTGTCGGGGTCAAAGGCGACAAATTCTTCGGCAACCAATGCCCGCAGCACATACAGGCAGGTGCTGGGTACCAGCTCAAGTGAGCGGGCAATGGCTTGTAAACCGAGTGGCGAATCGCTCTTTCCGA
>JBFEVY010000168.1:0-7846 GCA_041546665.1 Spongiibacteraceae bacterium
ACCGGGACCCCGACCATGACCGTGGCCATATTGGTGTCACCAAGGTGTTTGATAATACTGAGGACCAGTTGCAGCAGGTTTTCGCCGTGTGCACCTATGCCGAGGATGTGCTTTAACTGGCTGAAGGCAATGATAATGCCCGAGGCCGTGATAAAGCCGGCGATCACCGGGTGGGACAGAAAATTGGCCAGAAAGCCCATTTTCAGAATACCCATAATAAACAGAAACAGGCCGGACATGGCGGCCATTAATATGGCTGCCGCAAGATAGGCGGCCGTACCGCCGTCGGCGACCTGGCCGGCGGCCGACGCGGTCATCAGCGACGCCACCGCCACCGGGCCCACAGCCAGGGTGCGGCTACTGCCGAAAATGCCATAGGCGACCAGGGGAGTGATACTGGCGTAGAGCCCAACCTCGGGGGGCAAGCCCGCCAGCAGGGCGTAGGCCAGGGATTGGGGAATCAACATGATGGTGACGATCACCGCCGCCAGCAAGTCACTCACCAGTGTCTGCTTGGTGTATTGCCTGCCCCATTCAAGAATCGGCAGGTATTTTTGTAATTGACTCATTCTGTGTGAACCACGTATATCGGCTGATCTTGCCTTAAGCCCGCCGTGCCCTCTCTAGGGAGAGGGCCGGGGCGCGAGTAACAATCAATCGTCACCAATGACCGGTTTTGCCATCCACTCGTGACCGCGCAGCATGCCCTTCCAGTAAAGGGGCGGCAGCATACGCTCCTTCAATAGCCAGGCCAGGCGAGTCGGCTTTTGGCCGTCGATCAACCAGCGCGGGAAGCTGGGCAGCAGCTTGCCGCCGTAGCCGAATTCCGCGAGGACGATCTTGCCGCGTTCCACGGTCAGAGGGCAGGAGCCGTAACCGTCATAGTGGGCGATACCTTTGGATTTACCCATATCTGCCAGCACGTTGTTGGCAACAACCGGCGCCTGTTTGCGGGCTGCGGCCATGGTCTTGGCATTGGGGGCATTCATTACATCGCCCAGCGACCAGACGTTTTCGTACTTCTTGTGGCGCAGGGTATTTTGGTCAACATCCACCCAGCCGGCGTCGTCGGCCAGCGGGCTGTTGCGGATAAAATCAGGAGCGCACTGGGGTGGCACAACGTGGATCATGTCGAACTCGCGCTCGACCACAGTGTCGTTGCCCTGATCGTCCTTGGTTTCGAACCAGGCGCGTTTCTGGTTGCCGTCGATCTTCACCAGCTTGTGGTTGAAGTTAAGTTGGGCATTGTACTTTTTGATGTATTCCATCAGTGCCGGTACATAGGCCTCAACACCGAAGAGCACGCCGCCGGCGTTGTAGAACTCAACATCGATCTTGTCCAGGCAGCCCTGCTTGTACCAATAGTCAGAAGACAGATACATGGCCTTTTGCGGTGCCCCTGCACATTTGATCGGCATGGGCGGTTGGGTAAACAGCGCCTTGCCGCCGCGCAGGTTTTGCACCAGTTCCCAGGTATAGGGCGCCAGGTCGTAGCGGTAGTTTGAGGTAACACCGTTGCGGCCGAGGGTGTCGCTCAGGCCGTCTATGGCATCCCAGTTAAGTTTGAGGCCGGGAGCAACCACCAGGCGCTTGTAACGCAGCAGGCGGCAGCCTTCGAGAACAACGGTATTGCGGTCGGGGTCGAAGGCGGCAACAGCGGCCTTGATCCAGTCCACATCTTTGGGGATCAGTGAGGCCATGGTGCGGGCGGTAAATTCAGGACGGAAAATCCCGCCGCCAACAAAGGTCCAGCCCGGTTGATAGTAGTGAATATCTGCGGGATCAATGATCGCGATTTTCAGATTGTGCTTGCGGGCCAGCAGGCTGGAAGCCGTGGAGATCCCGCCCGCGCCGCCGCCGACAATCACTACGTCGTAGGTTGCCAGGGTGGCGCTGTCACTGTTGTCGCTGCCGCCGATCCGCGCCGCGACGCCGGTCATATCGTAGCCGATGGCGCGCGCCTGTTTGACGATGTCAGAAAGGGGTTTGCTGCTGCCATTCGCCAGTGCCCAAAGGGTGGTACAGCGCATACCGCTGCGGCAAAACGCGTGAATGGGGCCATCGCTTTGCTCGACGATTTTGCCAAAGGAAGCGGCGTCTTCATCGGTAACACGACCGGAAACCACTGGCAGATAGTGACAGGTCATGCCCAGGCTTTCCGCCTTGGCGGTAAGCTCTGAAAAATTGGGTTGGTCTGAGCCTTCACCGTCGGGACGGTTACAGATCAGGTGTTTAACGCCGCGCGCTGCCAGTGCCTCAATATCCGCCTCGGAAATCTGGCCGGAGACGGTAAGATTATTGTCGAGATTTTTAAATTCCATGCGGGCGTCCTCTATTTAAACAGGTTAAGTGGAAGTTTCAGATAGACAGTCCCGTTGTCGTCTGGCTCGGGGAAATGGCCGGCGCGCATATTGACCTGCAGTGAGGGCAGGATGAGTCGCGGCATGCCGAGGGTGGCGTCGCGGGCTTCGCGCATTTGCACAAATTCGTCTTCGGAAACACCGGTGTGAACGTGGATGTTGTTGGCTTTTTCGTCGGCGACGGTGGTTTCGTACTCCACTTCGCGGCCACCGGGCATGTAGTCGTGGCACATGAACAGGCGCACTTCGTCTGGCAGAGACAGTACCCGCTGAATAGACTTGTACAGCGTGCGGGCATCGCCACCGGGGAAGTCGGCGCGGGCTGAACCGCCGTCGGGCATAAACAGGGTGTCGCCCACAAAGGCCGCATCGCCCATGATGTGCACCATGCAGGCCGGAGTGTGGCCTGGGGTGTGGATGGCATAGCAGGTCATATTGCCCACTTTGTACTGGTCGCCGTCTTCAAACAGTTGGTCGAACTGGGAACCGTCGCGGGCAAACTCGGTGCCGGCGTTGAATACCTTGCCAAAGGTGTCCTGTACCACGGTGATCTGTGCGCCAATACCGATTTTGCCGCCCAGTTTTTCCTGGATGTAAGGCGCCGCGGAAAGATGGTCAGCGTGCACGTGGGTTTCAATCTGCCATTGCAGCTCCAGCTTGTTGGAGCGGACGTAGTCGATGATTTTGTCGGCACCGGTCAGGGTAGTGGTGCCGGAGGGGTAGTCCAGTTCCATCACCGAATCGACAATGGCGCAGGCATTGGACGTCGGGTCTTTTACGATGTAGGAAAAGGTATTGGTGTCTTCATCAAAGAAGGCCACTACCTCGGGTTTGTGTGCAAAATCTACTGCAATATTTTTTACGTCATTCATGTCAGGCTCCTTTTATGCGCGTGCGCAATTCAAGTTATTCGTAAGACAGTGCCGTGGCTCTGCCGTGGAATATCCGATAAACATAGATTGTGTAGGCAATGATTGCCGGCAGGGTGATGACCACGCCGACCAGGGTAAAAAGCAGGGAATCAACCGACGCAGCGGCCTCCCAAATGGTCACTTGACCAATGATAATATCGGGGAAAACACTGTAGGCCAGGCCGAGACTGGCCAGCAGACAGATGGCGACGGTCAGTGCATACAGCCACCAGCCGCCACCCCGATAAATTTTGTTGTCCTGGCGAACCAGCACAATAGTGCCGATGTAACAGGCTGCGGTGATCACCGGAATGGGTGCCAGCCACAGGAAATTCGGCAAGGTAAACCACTTGTCGGCAATACTGCTGCTGACCAGTGGTGTGGCAATGGACACCAGAAACAGACCAATGCCCATGGGAAAGACCGCCGTGCGTGCCCAGTTAATCGCCTTGGTTAACAGGCTGCCCTCGGCTTTCATCAGCAACCAGCCGCAACCCAATACCAGATAAAGCATGGGCAGCGTCAGGGCGATCAGAAAGGAAAACAGCAGGCTGGTGGGCGACGACTGCAGACCGGTGATGTACGCACCCAGCATCCAGCCCTGGGCCATTGATGCGACCAGCGAGCCAATAAAAAAGGCCTTGTTCCACATTGCCTTGCGGTGGTCGCCGGCCTTCACCCGCAGGTCAAAGGCGACGCCGCGCAGCATCAGGCCCATCAGCATAATGGTTACTGGCAGATACAGGTGGGTTAGCACCATGCCGTGGGCCTGGGGAAAGGCAATCAACAAAATGCCAACGCCGAGTACAATCCAGGTTTCATTGGCGTCCCAGAAGGGGCCAATCGATGCCACCATCATGTCTTTTTCTTCGTCATTGGCAAGGGGCAGCAGGATACCCACGCCAAGGTCGTAGCCGTCGAGCATCACGTAAACCAGCAATGCCAGACCCATGGCGCCCATATAGATGATCGGTAACCAGTACTCCATCGCTCAGGCCTCCTTCGCGGTAGTGGGCAGGCGCACGCCGGTGGGCGCCATTGCCAGTGAGGCGGCAGGCTTTGTGGCCAGGTGGCGCAGTGCGCCAATGTAAGAGGTCAGCAAAAAGCCGTAGAGCAGAATGTAGCCAAACAGGGTGCCGAACACGGTGGCGCTGCTGTGGTCTGCTACCACGTCGTTCACGGTTAACACGCCGTCGACAATCCAGGGTTGGCGGCCAATTTCGGTGACATACCAGCCCGCCAGCACGGCGACCCAGCCAGAAAACGTCATCAGCGATAGCGCCCGCAATACATTGCGATCCGCGTCCCGGCCCCGACGCATATTTGCCGCCGCCCACCAGGACACCAGTACCATCAAGCCGCCAATGGCGAGCATGACGCGGAAGGACCAGAACACAATCGCCACCGGTGGGTGCTTGCCTTCAAATTCGTTCAGGCCTTGGATTTCGCCCTCAAGTTCGTGAGTCAGAATCAGGCTGGCTGCATAGGGAATGGTGATGGCCATGCGGTTGCTGCGGCTGTCTCCATCGGGCAGGGCAAATACAGTAAAGGGGGCGCCTTGTTCGGTTTCCCACACGGCTTCCATTGCAGCGACCTTGGCGGGTTGGTGGTGGAAGGTATTCAGGCCGTGGAGGTCGCCGATAAAAATTTGCAGGGGTGCCGCGAACGCCGCGATCATCACGCCGGTGCGCAGCACCTTCCAGGTGGCGGGGCCGTCGACATTTTTCAGTGCTCGCCAGGCGCTGACGCCGGCGATCAAAAAGGCACTGGTCAGCAGCGACGCCAGCAGCATATGGGCGAAGCGGTAGCTAAAGGAGGGGTTGAAGATCACGTCCATCCAGCTGTCTACCATCACTACGCCATTTTCAAGGCGGTAGCCCGCCGGGGTCTGCATCCAGGAATTCAGGCTCAGAATCCAGAACGCGGAAAGTGTGGTACCAAAGGCAACCAGAAAGCTGCTGATCAGGTGAGTGCGATTGGAGACCCGGTCTTTGCCAAACAGCATAATGCCGAGGAAGGAGGCTTCCAGGAAGAAGGCGCTCAATACCTCATAACCCAGCAGCGGCCCGGCAACATTGCCGGCCTTTTCCATAAAGCCCGGCCAGTTAGTGCCGAACTGAAAACTCATGGTGATGCCCGAAACCACACCCATGGCGAAGGTCAGGGCGAAAATTTTGACCCAGAAAAAATACGCGTATTCCCAGGCGCGATCACCGGTTTGGGTGTAGCGCAAACGGAAAAACAGCAGAATCCAGCCCAGCCCGATCGAGATCGCAGGGAAGAGGATATGAAAGCTGATGTTGCTCGCAAACTGTATCCGGGCTAGAACTAGCGGGTCCATAGTTGATGCCTTCTATTGTTGATGAGGCGGCGATTCGTTGTTTTTATATTCGGAAATCGAATAACGATATTCCGTTTGTATTCAACGATTAAATAGCAACCAGCGTGCCAGTGGCGGCAGGATTCTCGAGCTCGCTATAAGGTCATGATTTTACTGGATTTATATGAGCTAAATACCGGTGTTTGGCAAAATCGAATGACATTCGGGGCAAAACTCTGCCAGTATTGACACGGCAAATGACAGAAATGGCAAAATTATGAATCTGATCGCATCTGACTTGAGTTCGGAGGCCGCCACCGAGCTGGCCCTGGTGCTGGAGGGCTTTGAGTACCCCGCGATTCTGGTGTCGTCTGAATACCGCATTCTGGCGACGAACAAACCCTACCAGGAGGCCTTTGGCGAAATCGCCCCGGAGGGCGATGCCCGCTGCTATCAGGTTTCCCACGGTTACGACGTTCCCTGCGACAAGGCCGGGGAGAGTTGTCCGCTTGCCGCCTGTCGGGGTTCGGGGCACAAGGAGCGGGTGCTGCATATTCACAATACCCCGCGGGGGCGGGAGCATGTGGATGTGGAGATGCTGCCGATTCGGGGTGAAGACGGTGAGCTGAAATACTTTGTCGAAATCCTCAAGCCGGTCGAAATTGCCAGCGCCGAATTCAGTACAGAACAAATGGTCGGGCGCAGCCCGGCCTTCAATGAGATGTTGAACCTGATCAATCTGGTTGCGCCGCGGGAGACCTCGGTGCTGCTGCTGGGGGAATCGGGCACCGGTAAAGAGCTTGCCGCCAAGGCGATTCACGACGCCAGTTCGCGGCGGGAAAAACCGCTGGTCACCGTAGAGTGCGCGGGCCTGACCGAGACCCTGTTTGAAAGCGAATTGTTTGGCCACGTTAAGGGTGCGTTTACCGGCGCCACCCACAACAAGCCCGGCCTGCTGGAAAACGCCGAGGGCGGCACCCTGTTCCTCGACGAGATCGGCGACGTGCCCTTGGGTATGCAGGTTAAACTGCTGCGCCTGTTGGAAACGGGCACATATCGGGCGGTGGGGAGCACCCAGCTCAAGCGCTCCCGGTTTCGCCTGGTGTGCGCTACCCATAAAAGCCTGCAGAAGCTCGTGGAGCAGGGCGAATTCAGGCAAGACCTGTACTACCGTATCAACGCCTTTCCCATTGTATTGCCGGCGCTGCGTGACCGCGGTGATGATATAGCTCTGATCGCAAAATCCCTGTTGAAGAAGCTCAGCCCCGAGGGCAGCTACTACCTGACCGACTCTGCAGTGCGGCGCTTAAAGCGCCTGCATTTCAGCGGCAATATTCGCGAGCTCAGAAACATTCTTGAGCGGGGCGTTATCTTTTCCCAGTCCAATATTATTGACGTCGGTGTGTTGGAAAAATGCCTGGCGGACAATCTCGGGCGGCAGCTCAACGCCTCGGAAGAACCCGTGTGGGAAGATCTGGTCAGTCATGAGCGGCGCTATTTGCAGTCTCTGCTGGACCACTGCGACGGCGACAAGGAGCAGGCCGCCAAAATTGCCGGCATCAGCGTGCGCTCGTTGTACCGCAAACTCACCAATCTCTGACGCGGGTCGCACTTGCAGAAGAAGACATCGCCTACAATTGCAGGCTGCCTTAGATAGCAAACCACTGTTTGCCAGAAGGCGGTATTGTCAAAGCCTGAAATTGAGGAAAACATGGATCGTAAATATGTATTAACAGGGCTCGGTTATGCCGGTTTGGGCCTTGTTCTCGGTATCTATATGGCGTCGTCGAAAGACCATGCCCAGTTGGTAACCCACGCGCATATCATGCTGTTGGGGTTTGTGGTCAGTTTTGTCTACGGCCTGATCTACAAACTCTGGTTGGGTGATATCACGTCTACGCTGGCGAAGATCCAGTACTACAGTCATCAGATTGGTACAGCAGGTCTGACTATTGGCCTGTTTGTTTTGTATGGGCACTATCTGCCTGATGCGCAAATCGACCCCATCCTGGGAGTGTCTTCTATAATTGTGTTTATCAGCCTGGTGTTGATGAAGGTGATGTATATTAAACACACCAAAACCGCCTAGCGACTGGGGTGTTTGAGCGCGGGCTGGTAAGCAAAGAGGCACAGAAGATGACGGACACCACGCGTATTTTATTCCTCTCTCACGGGGGTGGTCCCATGCCGCTGCTGGGTGATCCCGGGCATCAGGAAATGGTGGAATGCCTGACCGAGCTGCCCGGCAAAATCGC
>JBFEVY010000298.1:0-4397 GCA_041546665.1 Spongiibacteraceae bacterium
ATCAGGAGACGACGGCACCATGACCCGGGGGCAATGGATACTGCGGCGAAGCTATCAACTGCTGTGGGCCCTGGTGCTTTTTGTGCTCGTTGTCTTGGCGCTGTACACCAGCCTCGGTCGGCAATATATCGGCCTGGTGGACAAGTATCAGGCTGAAATTGTCGCTAAGTTGAATGAGGCGACCGGTCTGCAGGTTGATGTTGAGCGCCTGACAGGGAGCTGGTCTGGCTTGTCGCCAGTGCTGAGCATGGACAGTCTCAGCATTGGTGAGCGTCAGCCGGTAAAGCTCTCAGGGGGTAAGGTTGAGCTTGATATCATCGGCACGGTTTTAGGCACCTCGCCCCGCGCAAGTCGTATTGAAATCGATACCCTGCAAATTGAAATGCAGCAGGGTGAGGACGGCAAATGGGCATTGCCGGGGATTGACGCTGGCGGAGGTGTCAACAAAGACGGCGTTGATGCGCTGATCAGCGCTGTTTTGTCGATTCGCCACGCCTCGCTGAATACTCTGCAACTCGTACTGCACTATGAATCTGGAGAGGTGCAGCGCATTCGCTGCGATGATTTCGGTTTATGGAGCGATGGCTATTTTCGCAGGGTCATCGCGCGGGTCAATACCGCTAATGACGGTCAGTTGCGAGTTATTGGTGAATCTTACGGTGACCCCCGCGACACGGCGGATTTTTCTGCAACCGCTTATTTCGATATTGATAACGCCCGGTTGTCGGCATTGAGTCCCCTGCTTTCCTTCGAAGTTGCGCGCATCCAAAGCCCGGTCAGCGGCGAATTCTGGTTCAACTGGCGGGAAGGTGTGCGGCTTGGTGTCAATGGGATATTGCAGGCACCGAAGCTTGATGCCGGCGCGCTATGGAAAAGCGACGAAGTCTTTGAGGACGTTGCGCTGCGTTTTGCCGCGAGTCACCGGGACGGTTTCTGGCGCCTCAGCTTCGCAGAATTTGAGGGGCGCTGGCGCTCCCAGGCGATTAACCTGGCCGGTCTGTCGCTGAGGCATCCCGAGCCCGGCGTCTGGCGTTTTGAATTACCCGGCGTTGATGTGGGCACCATAAATACTCTGTTGGTGGAGGGGGGCGTGATTACGGGCGCCTTGCAAGACACATTGCTGGCACTGTCTCCTGAGGGGTATCTGCGACATCTGCAGTTAGACTTAATCGAGAATACCGGGCTGGAAGCTGAGGCGAACGACGGGAGCGCCGACCTGGGCGATGCCGAGGGTGCGTCAGAAGCGCAGGGGGGGAATGCGCTAACTGTTGGCCTGCGTGGTGAGTTGGATGGTATCAGTCTCAAGGCCTGGCACGGTGCGCCGGGGGCAACCGGGCTGGCGGGTTATGTCGAGTATCAGGATGGAGTTGGACGACTTCTGCTGGACAGCGCGGAGCTGAGCCTCGATTTTCCCCACGTGTACAAGGCGCCACTTTCCCTCAGTGATGTGCGGGCCGATCTTCGCTGGTCTATTGATGGACAGCACCTGAATTTATACAGCGGTAAAATTGAGGGGCGGGACGATACTTCAAAATTGGCGGCCTTGTTGCGTCTCGATTTGCCTTTATCGGCTGAGGTGCCTGACGAGCCGACCATGACACTGGCGGTGGGTGCTGAAGATCTCGGGCTGGATGCACAC
Organism: Spongiibacteraceae bacterium; assembly: GCA_041546665.1. Classification (GTDB taxonomy): domain Bacteria; phylum Pseudomonadota; class Gammaproteobacteria; order Pseudomonadales; family Spongiibacteraceae; genus Spongiibacter. The sequence goes on from JBFEVY010000298.1 coordinate 1,640, forward strand.
CGCCGTTACGTACCCTATTTTATGTCTGATTCGCTCCGTAATTGGTTGGAAAGTAGTTTGCAGCAGGGGCACGCGGGTCAGGCCGCATTTCTTTATCGCGGTTCTCTAGTTAGTGGTGACAATCTCAATCGCTCTATTCAGCTACGGCTGAACCTTGAAGATGGCCAACTAAAATTTCAACCGGATTGGCCAGCAGTGCGGCTTAAATCCGCCGAGCTGATTGTCGACAATAGTCGGGTATTGGCGCGGGACTTTGCCGATGTAGAGATATCTGGTATCACCCTCGACAACGACCTCACCGTGGAGGTTTCTCCGCAGAACGGGGTTGAAGAACTGCAGATTGCGGCGCGGGCAAAGCCCGCATACACGAGCGTAAAAAAGCTCTTTCGCGAGTCTCCGCTCGGCAACTGGACGGGGGGTTTTCTTGAAAGGACCAGAGCCGAGGGTGCGGCCGACGTCGATTTTCAATTGCGTTTACCCTTGGTCAATAACACCGCGCCCCAGGTGAATCTTCTCGCTGAATTGAAATTGGCTTTGTTGCAGCTTCCCGACTTGCGCTTGTCAATAAATGATATCCGCGGCCCCCTGCGTTACGACTCGGGCCAGGGCCTGCACAGTGACGGGCTGAAAGGGTTGCTGTTTGGCCAGACGATGACGGCAACTGTCGCGCAGGAAGACGCCAATGTTCAGGTTAACGCCCGCTCTCACGTTGCAATGGAGGATGTATCGGATTGGCTCGATCATCCGGCCTTGTCGTTTACCAATGGCGATACAGATATTGAAATTGATATCACTACTGCGGGCGAAACTCGTGGCGCGGTAGTGCGCAGTGATATGCGTGGCGTGGAGATACAGCTCCCGCAACCGCTTTACAAAGAGAGGGAAGAGCTGCGCAAGTTGGTGCTGTACGCGCCCTTCGAAAGCGGTGACAGCAGTTTGCAGTTGACCGTGGGAAATGATGTTGCGGTTGCGATGGATTTGTCGAAACAAGGCGGTGCGGTTGCAGTCAATCTCGGTAGTGCTGAGATGCCGAGTTTGCAGACAGGGCAGCTTGTGCTTGGCGGTGAATTGGACTTTGCCTCGTTGGAACAATGGCAGCGGGTATTACAGCGCTACGCGACCTTAATATCGGGAAGCAGCGACGACGAGGGGTTTGGTGTTGTGGTGTCGAGCCTTAAATTCGGCGAGCTCGGTATATTGGGGCAGGTATTTAAGGATATTACTCTCAGTGGTGAGTCGACGGTGGATGATTGGGTGCTGCGCCTGTCGGGCGATTCGCTGGCCGGTGAGGTGTTTCTACCGCGCCGCGGGGATAGGCCGTTGCAGGTAAATTTACAGCGCCTGTATCTGCCGGCCATGGGGGGAGAGGGCAGCGGTGATGAGGCCGACCCTCGAACGTTTCCCGCTATCGACTTTGATGTTACAGACTTGCAGATCGGTGAGCGTGATTACGGCCGACTTGGTTTTGATTTGCGCAGTGATACCCGAGGTGCGCGGTTTGAGCGATTGCGAGGTGAAGTCCTGGGCGTGAAACTCAATAACAGCGACACAGAGTTTGGCCGGCTGCAATGGTTGCGGGATGAACACGGTGATACAAGCCGTCTGGAAGGATTGTTTGCGGTTTCGGACCTGGGGCGGGTACTGGAAAAGCAGGGCTATTCCAGAATTGTTGAAACACGCTCCGGATCATTTGATGTTGCGCTGGAGTGGCCGGCTTCTCCTGAGGCCTTCAATATTCTAGATGCGGACGGCGTGCTCGATTTTCGCCTGCGGGAAGGGCGGTTTCTGAAAAGCTCGGAAACCGCCAGTGGCGCACTGAGGATTTTGAGCATTTTCAATATGGCTAATATTCTGCGCCGTTTGAAGTTTGATTTCCGCGACGTGTTCAGCAAGGGGATTTATTTTGACGAAATGCGTGCGGAGTTGCTGTTTGCTAAGGGCCAGCTAAGCCTGGCTACACCGCTGATTGTCGATGGGCCATCAAGCCGTTTCCAGATGACGGGGGGCATCGATTTGCACAATGATATTCCCGATATGCGCTTGATAGCGACTTTGCCGGTGGGCAGTAATTTGCCCTGGGTGGCCGCGTTGATTGGTGGTTTGCCAGCGGCTGCCGGCGCTTATCTGGTGAGTAAGGTATTTGAAGAGCAGGTCGACCGTTTTTCCAGCGCGGTATACGATATTTCCGGCACGCTGCAACACCCTGAGGTGTCTTTTAGACGGGTCTTTGACACTAACGTAGGCAAGGACAAAGACAAGGGTAAAGCGACGGAGACCGTTTCGGAATCGACTCCGTCGTCAAAAAATAATCGCTAGAATCTGTCCTGGGCGTCGGCCTGTTCCTGCAATTCTCTTAAATACTTGAATAATTTTCGGCTCGCTGCAGGCGGCTTATTGGCTTTCTGCTCCTTGGTAACCTGCATCAACAAGTTGCGAAGATGTTGCCGGTCTAGCTCGGGGAAGCGGGTGACGGCGGCTTCCATACCTGCCACACCCTGCTCTACAAGCTGGTCCCGCAGCTCTTCCAGCTCGTGAAAGCGACGGGCCAGTTCTTTGCGGCCGCGTTCCTTTTCTGCGATGGCGTTTTCAATGGGCTCAACATCAACTTTGCGCATCAGCTTGCCAACGTATTGCATTTGTCGGCGCAGCCCCTCGCGGCTTTTGATTCGGCGCGCGGTCATAAGAGCTTCATGGAGAGCGGGGTCCAGGGCCATTTTCTCCAGCTCTGCATTGCTGAATTCCAATAGCGTTTCGCCCA
>JBFEVY010000043.1:0-15906 GCA_041546665.1 Spongiibacteraceae bacterium
AGGTGTGGCCATCGCCATGCAGGCGATGAAGGCCTTCGCTGACGCCATCAAAAAACTGGCAAGGTATTTTGTCCGCCTCCAGGAATCGCGCAACGTAAGCCTCCCTCAGGCGCGCAACTCCAGCCGCAGACTGCTCCGGGTAAAGCACCTCTATTGCGAGACTGAGCTCCAGCCCAATGATATTGCGAATATCAGCTGCTGTTCGAGCCGGCAAGCCACAGTCTTCACCCGCCCCCTGCATACAAGCAACAATTTTGTCGCTGGAATCCAGCAGAGTGCCATCCCAATCAAAGATTAATAGCATCGCCGCCCTCACGCGCCGCGCCAGAATCCAGCACCGCCTGCAAATCCGCAGGCAGAGGCGCCTCAACCTGAATCACTTTGCCGCCAACTGTCAGCGACAATGAATGGGCATGCAGAAACAAGCGCCGCAGGCCGCGTTCACGGAACGCGCGGTTGGCCAAGTCCTCACCGTATTTCTCATCCCCCAAAATCGGGTGGCCTGCGTATTGGCAATGCACACGAATCTGGTGGGTTCGACCGGTGATCGGCCGCGCCTCAATCAGGCTTGCCCCCTCGATACGGCTTAACAACTGGAATTCCGTCAACGACATCTTGCCCTCGGGGCTCACCCTCACCATCCGCTCACCGGATTTCAGATGATTTTTCTGCAACGCTGCCTTCACCTGACGCTTGCGCGCCGGCCACGATCCCGCCACCAGCGCAAGATAACGCTTGTCGACCCCTTTTTTGGATTTCAGCAATTCGTGTACTTCCTTAAGCACACTGCGCTTCTTGGCCAACATCACGCAACCGGATGTATCCCGGTCGAGACGGTGAATCAATTCAAGCTGGCGATAATCGGGAAAAACCTGGCGCAAAGCCTCAATAAGCCCCAGCGAGACGCCACTGCCACCATGCACAGCCAGGCCAGAGGGTTTATTGATAATCAACAGGCCGTCGTCCTCATAGAGAATCGCCTCGCGAATATCCGTCGCTAGGCCCTGGGGCACTGCCGACTCCGTCCGCTCGGCGATACGCACCGGCGGCACCCGCACGATATCACCGGCAATCAGCTTGTAGGCCGGCTTGGCTCGCGCCTTGTTTACCCGAACCTCACCGCGACGCAGAATATTGTAGATCCGTGACTTTGGCACTCCCTTCAACTCCCGCATCAGGAAGTTGTCCAAACGCTGGCCTTCATAGGCGTCATCAACGGTTACCAGACGTACCTTTGCGTTTACGATGTCTTCCGAGCCCACCAAACCTCCGTAACTCATTGAGCTTGCAATTGAATGCTGTTATATTCGGCCGGTAGACCGCCGGATTGACTTTCCACCGCAGCATGGCTGCGCAGCAAGGAATGATCGATGGGCGTTGTTTACCGGGTGCTGTCTAGCGCTTCACGCTAGGCAGGCCGTGAAAAATTGATGACTACTGTTCACTTAGGAATTGAACACTAGCAACAAACAAACGTGTGTCGGCGTGAATTCTAACGCAGTGCCGACCCATAAACTATTAGTACTACCGAGATTTGCCAGTAGTGCGAGTGTGATAGATCTCTTGGAAAGCGACTCCTGAAGAGCAACGTATAAATCACGTTATTGATAGCGGCGCCCATTGGCGCGGCGTAACAGCTTGAGAAAGGTTCCCCGCGATGCGCTACCCCGCATCGCCACGATGGGAAAACAGGTCGGAAACACCGACCAGCACGATGCCAGAAACCTGTGAACTCCCCTGCACAAAAAGGGAGCAAACCACATCAATAAAATTCGTTATCTTATTGATTTAGCAGAGTTTAGGCATCTACAACAACGCTGAAAGAAACTCCGTCACATGAGCGGAATGGCAAGTCCCGGTGTTCGGGATTTTATAGCTCATGAAAAGAATGTTAATCAATGCAACTCAGCCAGAGGAGTTGCGTGTTGCCCTCGTTGACGGGCAACGTTTGTACGATCTGGATATTGAAAACCGCACCCGCGTGCAAAAAAAGGCCAACGTCTACAAAGGTAAAATCACCCGCGTAGAACCCAGCCTGGAAGCGGCCTTTGTCGACTTCGGCGCCGAGCGCCACGGCTTTCTGCCCCTTAAAGAAATCTCCAAAGAATACTTCTACCGCAACCCCTCCGACGTCTCCGGCCGCGCCAAGATCAAAGACCTGGTCAAAGAAGGCACGGAAGTCATTGTTCAGGTAGAAAAGGAAGAGCGCGGCAATAAAGGTGCAGCGCTGACTACCTTTATCAGCCTGGCCGGGCGCTACATGGTCCTGATGCCGAACAACCCCCGCGCGGGCGGTATTTCACGACGCATTGAAGGCGATGAGCGCAGTGCGCTCCGCGACGCGCTGAACAGCATTGAAATCCCCGATGGTATGGGCGTCATTGTCCGCACCGCCGGCATTGGCCGCAGCTCCGAAGAACTTCAGTGGGACCTCGATTACCTGGCCCACCTGTGGGGCGCGATCAAACAAGCAGGCGAAGAGCGCAATGCGCCGGTACTGATTCTTCAGGAAAGCAATGTCATCATCCGGGCGATTCGAGACTACCTGCGTGACGATATTGATCAGGTTTTGATCGACTCCGAAGAGTCCTACAACGAAGCCATGCACTTTGTGGAGCAGGTCATGCCCCACTACCAGAACAAAGTGCGCCGTTACCAGGATGCCGTTCCCCTCTTCAACCGCTACCAGATCGAATCGCAAATTGAGTCGGCCTTCCAGCGTGAGGTCCAGTTACCCTCCGGTGGTTCTATCGTTATCGACCCGACAGAGGCATTGGTCTCCATCGACATCAACTCCGCCAGAGCGACCAAAGGCGGCGATATTGAAGAAACTGCGCTGCAAACCAACCTCGAAGCAGCCGACGAAATCGCCCGTCAGCTGCGCCTGCGCGACATCGGCGGACTGATTGTTGTCGACTTTATCGACATGATGGCAGCCAAAAACCAGCGCGAAGTCGAAAATCGCGTCAAAGAGGCGATGGAAGCAGACCGCGCCCGCATTCAGGTGGGGCGTATTTCACGCTTTGGCCTGCTGGAAATGTCCCGACAGCGCCTGCGTCCGTCTTTGGGCGAAACCAGTGCCAAGGTCTGCCCGCGCTGCAGCGGCCAGGGCACGATCCGCGATACCAAATCTCTGGCCCTTTCCATCCTGCGTCTCGTAGAGGAAGAAGCCAACAAAGAAAAGAGCGCTGAAATCCGCGCAGTGGTACCAGTTAACGTCGCCTCCTACCTGCTCAATGAAAAGCGCCGCCCGATTCAGGAAATCGAGCAACGCAGCAAGGTGCGCGTCGTAGTGGTCCCCAACCCCAACCTTGACACCCCGCATTTTGAAGTACTGCGCCTGCGCGACAGCGATATTGGCGACGAAGCGGAAGTCAGCTACAAAATCTCCATCGAATCTGAAATAGAGCAGGAAGACCGGCAGATTGCCCCCACTCCCGCTCCGGCCGCGGCAGCAGTGGTGCGCACCGCCGCTCCCGCCCAGGCCGCCCCAGAGCCGAAAGCCGACGCACCGAAGCAGGCAAAAGCACCTGCCAAAGACGCGCAGCCCGGCTTCTTCGGCAGAATTATCAAGCTGATTCTGAGCCTGTTCGTCTCGCAAAAGCCGGAGCCCGAGCCCGAACCACAACCCAAGAAGCGCAATAACAACCGCAATAACAGCGGCCAGCGCAACCAGAATAACCGCAATCGCAACAACCGCAATCGCAACAATTCCGAGCGCTCACAGGACAGGAACAAGGACGAAAAATCCCGCGACGAGAAGCCCCGCGATCAGAAAGAAAAATCATCGCGTCAGGACGGCGATCGCCAACAAAATCGCAGCGAAGGAGGCAACAGCCGCCGTCGCTCAGGAAACCGCAACCGCTCCGACCGCAACAAGTCTGAGCAAAAGGACACCCAGAGCAACGCTCAAGAGCAGCAGCCCAAGCAGGCCCAGGACGATTCCGCATCATCAGAGAATCGCCCCAAGCGCCGGCCCAACAACCGCAAGCCCCGCGGCCCCCAGGAGCGCAAGCGCACCCAGGCACCTGAAGACGCCGTACCTGCAGCCGCAGTCGCCCAGGCCGAATCAGAAGCGGTTAAGGCCGAGCCAGTGAACACTGAGACCGTTGCAGAAGCGCCAGTAGCCGCCGTTGAACCGGCAGTAGTCACCAGCGAACAGCCCGAGACAAACACGCCGGCTGTCAGCGAAGAGCTATCAAAGCCGGAAGCACCCGCTAGCGCCCAGGTAGAAGACGCTCCCGCTGCCACCAGCGAAGCTACGGTGGCACCCGCCGAAGTGGTAGCAGAGGCAGCAGACACAACGCAGGCTGAGCAAGCCGAAGTGGAAACAAGCGCCGCAGCGCCGGAAGCGACGCCAGAGCCTGAGCTTACTACAGCAGTCGAGGCACAACCCGCCGTTACCGAAGCCGCTGTGGCCGCCAATGACGCCGAGCTCCCCACCGCTTCAAACGATGTCGAGCCCGCGGCGGAAGCCGAAGAGGAAACACCGGCCCCCGCTGTGGAAACTCCTGCCGAGCCCGTAACCTCTGCACCGACAGCAGCACAAGCCGCGCAAAATGCTCCTGTTGTCCCCGTTAAACCTGTGGGCCGGGCGTCGAATGATCCCCGGGAAGCGCCCAAACCGGTTGGCACGATTGAAATCGTAACGGCGCGGCCGCAGCCGCCTCAACTCGACGCAACGGTAATGGCACAGCCGGACCCCAACCGGCCCGTACTGCCCCGAGCGGCAAACGATCCCCGTCAGTAAAACTAAAGGCCCGGTACTCCCGGGCCTTTTTCGTTGTGCCAAGGCCGTGTATTTTGATCACCAAATAACCACATCGGCATGATTTATAAGTCTTTTTCAGGTGACCGCTTGTTTCGCAGATAAACCTAGGTATAATCTGCCGCTTCTGCGGAGGGGTGGCAGAGTGGTCGAATGCACCGGTCTTGAAAACCGGCGAAGGTTTATCCCTTCCCAGGGTTCAAATCCCTGCCCCTCCGCCATCTAATCCTCCGGCTACACGCCGAATTCTCTACACCATCTTTCTATTATCCTTCTCAATTTCCCTCAGGTTCGCTAGACAAATGAGCTAAGCGGAAATACCGGACTAAACTGTTGCCCCTGAATTACGCTAAGCGCAGCTACCACCGCCCGGTAGCTCGCACCCTGCTCGACATCGATATTGACCGGAAACGCCTCAGCATTTGGGGTTTCGCCTTCGGGAAAAAAATCTCGACCGCTATCAATAAACAGCTGCTTCAGTTCCAGACCCAGCTCATAGCCAGTCACTGAGTTGCCCCGATAATCAAAATGGGGCTGACTTAACCCGCTCACTCTCACCAGACCGACACCCGGCATCCAGTTCGAATTAGGGTCCAAGACCAGACGACTGGTGAATCTCGGCCTTAAACCCACCGACAGAAAGCGCCGTCGCCCCTGCGAATCGCGAACCGCTAAGACCACTGCCTCAATGTGCTCGTCAAGCGCAGCGAGCACAGCTCCGGCCACTTCGCTCCAGGATCGACTTTCGTCCACCTGAACAAGCACCACCGTTGCAACGGAGCTTGCCCGCGATACGCTAAGGGACACGCCGTCATCAAGTACCTCGTGCCGTGCCCCCGGTGGGAGAGCCGTATAGGGGCCGTCTGAAGACGGCAGCCTGATCGCATAGCGTAAAGCCAGTACGCGACGAAACCATTGCAGAATTCGTAATAGCACCCCGGAAAGAAAGCTCATTTGACATGTACCTCCTCAACCCCACTTAACACTGCCACCCGCTTGGGTATTTCACAGACGGTGGTCGTCAGCCGGCGCAACTCAGCGGTCAGCCCCTGAAGCATCTTATTCTGGCCGCAGGTACCGTCACGGACGAACGCTGAATTCGGTAAGGTATGGAAACGCGGTGGTCCACCCAGCGCGGCAACAGAGGCCTTCGCGTAACAGACGCCAATCCAGACATACTCGGCGAGTAAATTGGGGCCCTGCCCAGATGGAATTCCTTGGGAACTGATACCACCCACAGTGATGTACGGACTCACTTGCTGACCGTGCGTCACAATAAACACGTAATCACAGAGCTCCAGAGCCTGATAGACCGCCGGCCCGCTAACCCGCGGCCGCACGATCAGTTCGTAGCAGGGATTGGTTTGCAGCCTGTTAAGCTCGCGACTCAGCGCATCCAGATCTTCATGCCGTATGCCCCATACCGAGACCACCCGCATCGGCTCAAAAAACGAGCGCAACTTGATTTCCTTGCCGCTGGCCTTGTGTGTGACAGAAGCGGGTTGGCTGGCGGCAATACCACCATCACCAATATCATTTACGATACTCGTCATCAGGTACTCCATGTTTTCCCGGTGGTGTTTCCCCAGGATTATTTATGTTCTAAAACACATAAGCCGCTAGGTGATAATCAGCCTAGCACAGGCCCTGAGATCCGATTCGCACGTGGTCTCATTTTTACCCCGGCGACTGGAAAATTTCACTGTGCCGGGAACGCGCTGGCGGAATTCGAAATCTCCCCGGCAAAAGCCACTCGTTCTTCCATCTTATTTATTACTCGACATTTTTAAGCGGTATTTCGATTACTTGTTTTACGCCTCCGATAACAGTTTTCTTCCCCTGAAACTCTCAGTATGATCGGTGTCTAACAAAACACTGAACACCCACTTTCTACGCAAATCAGGAGTATGACATGCGGGAAAACATGCAAGAGACCTCGGTACTTTCAGCCGGCAATATCGGCACCTCGGCTCTGCAAACCAACAAAGTCTTGCGCAACACTTATATGCTGTTGGGTATGACACTGGTAAACAGCGCCGCGTTTGCTGGACTGGCTATGGCAATGAACCTGGGACACGGCGCCGCACTGGTGATGTCCCTGCTCGGCTTGGTGATGCTGTTCGTCGTCAATGCGACTGCCGAGTCCGGCAAGGGCATCGCAGCGATTTTCGTTTTTACTGCGCTGATGGGAGCGTCCATCGGCCCGATGCTAAACGCCTACCTGGCGCTACCCAACGGTTCTGAGCTGGTAATGCAGGCACTGGGCGGTACTGCACTGGTGTTTTTCGGGCTGTCAGGGTATGCCCTCACCACCCGTAAGGACTTCTCCTTCCTGGGCGGTTTCCTGATGATCGGCCTGCTGGTTATTGTTATCGGCAGCATTGCCAACCTGTTCTTCCAGGTGCCTGCTGCATCACTGGCGATTTCCGCAGCCGCGGTATTTATCATGTCCGGCCTGATTCTGTTTGATACCAGCCGAATCATCCACGGCGGCGAAACCAACTACATTCGCGCCACAGTGGCCCTGTACCTGGACATTTACAATTTGTTTGTCCACATGCTGCACTTACTCGGCGCCTTCGGTAGCGACGACTAAGCGCCTTCAAAGCGGCGCTCCTTCGGTGGAGTGCCGCCATACTTTTTCCGCATTACCGTGACCCTGTCTTACGCCATTCTGGTCGTTTCCTCACCGAACTCCCAAGGCCCCACCACCGCGGCAAATTTTATTCGAGCAGCGCTGAATAACGGCCACTCCATCTACCGGGTGTTTTTCCTCGCCGACGGTGTGCTTTGCGGGCGCGATGCGCCTGGAGACGAACAACAACAGTTATGGCAGTCTCTCCAACAAGACCATGCGCTGGATCTGGTACTGTGCTCCAGCAGTGCGATACAGCGCCAGGTTTTGGATAACCGCGAGGCGAAGCGCCAAAACCTGCCCGCGACGATTGCTTCAGGGTTTTGCCTCAGCGGCCTGGGGCAATGGCTGGATGCCTGCGAGCAAGCGGATCGTATCCTCCGTTTTGGGAACTGATCCGTGAGTTACTTGTTTATTCTCAGTCGCGCTCCGCACGATCCGCTTATGCGCCCGGTGATCGACATGATGTTCAGCGCCGCCGCCTTCGGCCAGCAACCCAACATCGTATTTTGCGATGCCGCTGCAACCTTGCTGGGTGATCCATCCTTGATCTCTGCGCCCTTCCCACTTGAGCAACTGAGCGAATTTGGCGCCGGCGAAATCTACTACCTGTCAGGTGACGACCTGGAACTCAAGAACGCAACTCTTTGTCTGCCCGCCAAGCCATTAACCCCCGAGGCGCTACAGGTGCTAATTCAATCCTCTGACTGCGTGCAGAGTTTTTAGGCATGACCTTACACATCCTCAACTCGCCAGCAAGTCTCCACAGGGCGCTCCCGGCAATGGCTGCCGGTGACGCCATTCTCTTAATTGAAGACGCAAAAAACCTGACCGGCCACCTCCCCCGAGAACTGGACACCAATACCGTGTACCTGCTCAACGAACACCAGGACACGCAAAACCCGCTCCCCGACCGGGTGATCGCCATAAATTACGATGACTTTGTTGCGCTAACTGTGGCCCACTCACCCTGCCTGAGCTGGTAGAATCCCCGCATCAGAACATCACAGCGAGTCGTCATTACCACCATGCAAGAACACCCCTTTGCGCAATATGTCCGCATTCTCGGCAAGGGCAAATCCGGCAGCCGCTCGCTGAGCGAAACTGAAGCGCAACACGCAATGGAGATGGTATTGCGTGGCGAGGTTGAGGATGTGCAGCTCGGCGCTTTTCTTATGCTGCTGCGGGTCAAGGAAGAAAGCAGCGCGGAACTGGCCGGTTTTGTCCGCGCCGTGCGCCAGCAACTTCAGGTACCCAAACTGAGTATCGACCTCGACTGGGCCAGCTACGCCGGCAAACGCCGCCAGCAGGCCTGGTACCTGCTCGCCGCCCTGGCGCTGGCAGATAGCGGACTGCGGGTGGTCATGCACGGCGCCAGCGGCCATACCGCAGGCCGGGTTTACAGTGAACAGGTGCTGGCGGAACTTGGCGAGCAGCCTGTTAATCAACTGCAAGACCTCGAAGCAAGATTGGCGCAGGGGCGTTTCGCCTTTTTACCGCTACGGGTATTCTGCCCCTCACTGCAGCGCATAATTGACCTGCGCAATGTCTTCGGCCTGCGCTCCCCGGTTCACACCCTATCGCGCCTGATCAACCCACTGTCAGCGCCCTATTCCATACAAAGCATTTTTCACCCGGCTTACGGCGACAGCCATCAACAGGCCGCCGCCCTGCTGGGCCAAGCCCACGCCGCGGTATTTAAGGGTGAGGCCGGTGAAGCTGAGCGCAAACCCGAGGCGGACTGCCGGGTAAAATACCTTCACGACGGCGTGCTCAGCGAAGTCTCCTGGCCGCGGATGCTAGAAGGCCGTCAGGAATGGCAAGACGAGCTGAATACCGACGCGCTGCGCCGGGCCTGGGTCCACGACCACATTGATGACTACGGCCGCGGTGCGATTCTTGGCACTATCGCTATTGCCGTGCAGCTGCAAAAACCCGAGCTCAGTAACGACGACTGTCTGAAAAAAGCCGAAAAAATCTGGCAGCAACGCGATCGCCATCGTATTAACACGCAGAACTAATTGGATACAAACATGAGTTATCAGGAGATTGCGGACGAGCGCTACGACGCGCTGCTCGATGAAAAAGTCACCCACATTCGCGCCCTCTTTGCCGACACCATCGAATCAGCTCCCGAAGTGTTTCCCTCACCGCCGCGCCACTATCGCATGCGCGCCGAGTTCCGTATCTGGCACGAAGGCGACATGCTGTTCTACGCCATGTTTGACCCCGCGCGTCCGAAGGAGCCCGTTCGAGTTGACGACTTTCCCGTTGCCAGCGACACCATAGCCAAACTGATGCCGGTCCTGCGCGACGCCCTGGAGGGCAACCCTCTACTGCGTCGACAGCTGTTTCAAGTTGAATTTCTCAGCACCCTGAGCGGCGATATGCTAGTAACGCTGATTTACCACCGCCGTCTGGAGGAAGACTGGCAGGCGGAAGCGGTAAAACTGGCGGGACAATTGTCCATCCAGATTATCGGCCGCAGCCGTGGGCAAAAATGTGTTCTCGACCGGGAGTACGTTACCGAAAGCCTGCCCATCGCCGGTCGACACCTCCACTACCGCCAGTACGAGGGCGGCTTCAGCCAGCCAAATGCCAAGGTAAACTGCGCAATGATCCAGTGGGCCATGAGCCGCGCCCACAACAGCAAGGAGCGCGATCTGCTGGAACTGTATTGCGGCAACGGCAATTTTACAGTTCCCCTGGCGAGTTGTTTCAGGAAGGTACTCGCCACCGAAATATCCAAAACATCGGTTCGCGCCGCAGAGGAAAACTTTGTTCTGAACGACGTCGACAATGTCCAGATTGCGCGCATGTCGAGTGAAGACTTCACCAGTGCCCTGAACGGAGAACGTGAATTTCGCCGGCTCAGGGACATCGACCTCAGCAGCTACGATCTCGGCACCGTATTGGTAGACCCGCCCCGCGCAGGTCTCGACGCCGCCACCTGTGAGTTGATCAGCGGATTCGACAATATTATTTATATCTCGTGCAGCCCCACCACGCTGCACAGGGATCTGCAAATTTTGCGAACCACTCATCAGGTCTGCGATTTTGCACTGTTCGACCAGTTCCCCTATACCGATCATATGGAGTGCGGTGTCTATCTACACCGTGCTTAACGAATCGAGTCAACGCCAGCCAAGGAGTTAATAATAAAATGGCCGTTACCCTGAGCGACGCAGAACTGAACGACGCGCTGAAAATGCTGAAGAAGTGGGAACTAAGAGACGGAAAGCTCTACCGGCGCGTTGAATTTACCAATTTTATTCACGCCTTTGCATTCATGACCCGCGTCGCGTTGCACGCTGAAAAAATAGACCACCACCCCGACTGGTCAAACAGCTACAACGTGGTGGAGTTCTACCTGAGCACCCACGATCTCGGCGGCCTCAGCGCCCGCGACATCGCCCTGGCCAAGGCCATTAATCGAGAACTGGAAGGCTAGACCCCGATCTGGAGCCAAGGTGAAGCAGGGACAAGCTTAGTAAAAATCAACACCCAGGTCCTGAAGCCGCCGGCTCAGCACATCATCCAGCTGAGGCAGCTCATCGGCATGAATATCTACCACCTCAAGTTGATGGCGGTGATATAAATCCTGGCGCGTCAGTCTCGCCGCCAGCGCATCGGGGTGATCCTCGCCACCCCAGAGTTCGATAAACACACTGAAATCCGGCAGATAAAAATCGGCTTCGCTGGACTCTTCTACAGGAAGTGGATGGCACACCGCATAGCGCAGACCGGCCAGATATAACCATTGCGCCACCTGCCAGCGACCGGCACTGTGGTAACAGTGCCCGTCCAATCCGCGGTATTCTGTCACCACCGCGCTGAATAAATCGTCTTCGGCTACCGTAGTATCTACCGACTCCGGTGGTTTACAGGCGGCAACCAGTCTTTCCAGGGCCGGGTTTTCAACCAGGGCTTCAGGCCAGATCAAATGGTTCATGCCACTGTCCTGACTGTGTACCAGTTGCGCGCCGCAGTGATGTCCCAGCGGCGTTGCCGACCAGCCCTGACGGCTGCTGCGCATCAAGCCCAAGGCAACCAACAGACGATTGATCTGCCGGGGGGTCACCCCGAAATGTCGCCCCAGGGCCGCAGACGACAGCATCTGCACGTGCTCGAGCGCCTGTAACAGGGGGTGTTCCAGCAAGGTTTTGGGCCAGACGATGTACCGTCCGTAGCGCTTACTGTTGATGTAGCGCCCACCCTCAAACTCGCCTTTTCCGGTCAGCGCCCAACCATCCTCGATCTTGCGAATCCAGCCGTAGTCCCGCAGGGTGCTGAACAACTGCTGTAGGGGCAAGCCCAGCTCCCGCGCCAGGGCAGAGGTAGACAAGCTGTCAAAGGACTGGCTCATGATTTCTGCGCCTAGCCGGGGTAACGTGCCGCCAGGGCCTGATAGATATCGTCGGCAAAGCTGGCAGAGTCTGCATCCGCCGCATTCAAGATCGCCATCAGGTGAACATTATCCTCTTCACCATTCCACACCTTGATGTAGCTGCCATCCTTGTAGCCGTGATCCTGACGAAAGAAATTCAGCACGTTTTTGCCGACATATTGCCGGTATAGGCGATCAAAATCCAAGCCTGATGCCGTCATCAACTGCCAAAACAGCGGAACGGAAAAAGATCGCGTTGCCAGAGTGTCCGCCGCGAGTGCTTCCGTTGCCAGCAACACGCCAGGGGCCTCTGCCTCGGCCGGTGCAGCGGCCAGGGCCGCGACAATATTGTCCGCCAGCGTTTCGAGAGACACGCCGGGGCGAAACAGAGCGCTCATACCGAAGTGCCAGATGTCGACCACCTCCAGCTGCACCTGCTCCAGATCGTGGTCCTGTTTCTTCCACCACTTGTAGCCGAAGTGATCCATCAGCTCCGCACATTCGATCCACACAGCGCGGTACCACTCATAGCCTTGTTCGATCCATTGCGGGTGCACTTTGGTATTCATGCGATCCTGCAAGCTGAGCATGGTGATAAAAGCCTGGCGTTGGTGCTGGTCAAACACGTGGAATCCTCAAGTTAATTGCGAAACCGCCATAATACGCAAGCTACATAGCCGTAGCGAGAGGAAATTCGGCAAGCCGGGAGAGCGGCGTTTGCTTGAGTGGTGTTGACAACACCGCAGAGTCAGGCGGGGACCTAGTCGACCAGGGTCGCTTCAATTCGCTGGCACGCCAAATCCATCAGATCAGCCATGCGTTGGGAGTTCAAGCTGCGCCGAAAATCATCCGTCACATGATTGCGGATCACACCCGGCAATTGCGCGGCGAAATTCCCCGAATAGACAATCCGCCGTTGAATAGGACAAATACGAATAGAGGAGCTGGGGCCGTGCATCGTATAACGTTTGAGGCGCGCATTTTTAGGAGGGCGAATACCAAACATTTACGCACAATCCCGGTCTTCGAGGGGCTGTCGAAGGGTGTCCACTGTGCATTGATTGGCAAAATCCAGAACGGGAATGGCGATGCCTTCCAACAACTGCTCCACCACTTGCGCGGGAAGCTCGGGCAGGCACACCAGATTTTGCGGCATCTCCGCCTTGGGAAAATATATCAGCAGGTCGAAATACTGCTCCCCATCGAGGGAAGCCTCACGAAGCTCGTAAAAGGCGCCAGCAGTTTCTTCCGGGAATACGCGATCAACGCCCATATGCCCCACGGACATATCGTCGTTATACCCTACTAAATAACTGGCTATCAGCATCCTACTACTCCTGAAAACACCTTCCACTCCACTACAGGAATTATCCTGTTGGGAAGCCAGAGCAGCTATCCGTTGATCTACCTATCCGCCAAATTCAAATGTGAACAGCATCACACTTTACTGGCGGGCGGCGCGGGTATTCGGTGCCTCTTCATCCGCATTGGTACTCCGCCAGGGGTTGATGTCCAGCCCCCCTCTTCGCAGGTAACGCGCGTATACCGTCAGCGACTTCGGCGCACAGCGCTCCAGAATGTCGCGAAATACCTGCTCGACACACTGCTCGTGGAAGTCGTTCTGTAAGCGAAACGAAATCAGATAGGCCAGCAGACCCTCGCGATTGATCCTGTCTCCGCGATAATCGATAAACACCGTCGCCCAATCCGGCTGACCAGTCACCGGGCAGCGAGAACGAAGCAAATGGCTGTAAAGCACTTCTTCCGCCACCTCCCCCGCGACCGTCGTCAACAGATCTGCATTTGGCTCATAGTCCTGCGGACTGATATCCAGCTCATCAAGACACAGGCCCAACGGCGCCGTCACCCCCTGGGTGTCGGTCCACTCACTGGGGCGATGCAAGGTCACCACGACAGGCACGCCACAGGCCGCTGACAAGTCCTTCTCCAGACAGGCTTGCAAAACCTCTGTTGACGCCATCCGACTCTGGTTAAAGGAGTTCAGGTACAACTTGAAGGACTTGGACTCGACAATATTCGGTGACTCGGCGGGAAACCGAAATTCTCCAATGGCCACCTCCGGCTTGCCGCGCTCGTTCAACCAGGACAGTTCCCAGGCGTTCCAGATATCCACCCCGTGAAAGGGCAAAGGCGCCACCAAACCCAGTCGATCTCTACCCTCCTGACGGGCAATCGGATGCAGTAAGTCCGGAGAGTAGGTGTCGATATAATCGACCGTTTCACCTAAGGGGCCGTGCCCCACTCGATCACTCATCGTGCCTCCACGTATTACTGGCGCAGGCGCTTGCCGCTATTAAGCAGGTACATACAGTAGGCGTAAGCCAACACGGTAAAGACCCCCACCATTAAAAAGGCAAAGCCAACATTCACGTCAGACACGCCGAGCAGACCATAGCGAAAGGCATTAACAATGTAGAGCATGGGGTTGAGGTGGGAGACCGACGCCCAGAACGAGGGCAGCAAATCGATCGAGTAAAACACTCCGCCGAGATAGGTCAGCGGCGTCAGCACAAACACCGGCACAATGGAAACGTCGTCAAAATTATTGGCGTATACCGCGTTAATAAAGCCCGCCAGGGAAAACATTACCGAGGTCATCAACACAATAGCGATCGTGACCCCGACATGCTGCACATGCAGTTTGGTGAAGAACAGCGACAGCAGCGTAACAATCAGTCCCACCAATAAGCCCCGCGCAACGCCACCGACCACATAGCCCCAGAGCACAATGCTGTTGCTCATGGGCGACACCAGAATCTCTTCCACAAAACGCTGGAATTTGGCGCCAAAGAAAGATGACACCACATTGGAATAGGCGTTGGTGATGACCGACATCATAATCAGTCCCGGCACCACAAACTCCATATAACTGAAGCCACCCATGTCGCCAATACGCGAGCCAATCAGCGTACCAAAGATTATAAAGTACAAAGACATGGTGATGGCCGGCGGCAGCAGGGTTTGCATCCAGATACGCATAAAGCGCCTAATTTCCTTGCGAACCAGAGTTGCAAAGGCTATCCATTGTTGCTGAAGCGTCATCGTCTTACCCCGCGGTTCCGTTTTTATCCAGGAGTGACACAAACAACTCCTCCAGGCGGTTTGCCTTGTTGCGCATGCTGCTTACCACAATGCCCTGCTCATTGAGCTTGGCGAACACATTGTTGAGCGCACTGCCTTTCTCCAGCGCCACCTCAAAGCTGTGGTCGTCTACCCGCTGACTCTCAAAACCCTCTATATTCAGCTCTGTGGGCAACACATCGGGGCTGTCAAAAACAAAGACTTCGCGATGCAGCTTGGCCAGCAATGCCTTCATATTGGTGTTTTCAACAATCGTACCGGCATCAATAATCGCAATATTGCGACACAGGCTCTCCGCCTCTTCGAGATAGTGCGTCGTCAGAATGATGGTCGTACCCTGCTTATTGATGTCCCGCAGAAACGTCCACATAGAACGCCGCAGTTCGATATCCACACCAGCCGTAGGCTCATCGAGAATCAGCAAGCGCGGCTCATGAACCAGCGCCCGCGCAATCATCAGGCGGCGCTTCATGCCGCCGGACAACATCCTTGCGGCGGTGTGCCGCTTGTCCCAGAGGTCGAGCTGACGCAAATAGCGCTCGGCGCGCTCGGCGGCCAATGAGCGGGACAAACCGTAGTAGCCGGCCTGATTCACGACGATATCCCACACCGGCTCAAACTGGGAAAAATTAAATTCCTGCGGTACCAGGCCAATCTGCTGCTTCGCCCCTGCGAGGTCAGTATCAATCGAATGGCCAAATACACTCACATCGCCGGCAGTCTTCTTTACCAGTGACGAAATAATACCGATGGTGGTGGACTTGCCGGCACCATTGGGACCAAGCAAGGCAAAAAAATCGCCCTCTTCCACAGCCAGGTCGATGCCCTTCAGGGCCTCAAAGCCGTTGTCGTAGACCTTGCGTAGTCCGGTGATTTCCAGAGCTTTGCTCATGTAGCGGTTCCTGAAGCGTCAAACGGAATGGATTGATGTTTATGCGCGGCGTATTTTGCCACGGCTGGGATTTCGAATACACTGGCCCCGGTCCGAAGCCGGCTCACCACGAGAAAAGCTAT
>JBFEVY010000274.1:0-4966 GCA_041546665.1 Spongiibacteraceae bacterium
GTCTTCGACGCCAGCTATGTGGTGATGGGCCTGGGTGATGTTTACCTCGGTGCGCCGGTGGCGACGCCCCTCGATCCTCGCCATCGTCTGGTGACCACCAAGTACAATCCGGCCCGGACCTGGACGGCGGAAAACTCCGTGGGTATCGGCGGCAGCTACCTTTGTGTTTATGGTATGGAAGGCCCGGGTGGCTACCAGTTTGTCGGGCGCACCCTGCAGATGTGGAACCGCTACCGCCAGACCAATGAATTCGATAAGCCCTGGCTGCTGCGCTTTTTTGACCAGATTCGCTTTTACGAAGTCAGTCACGACGAGTTGCAGGACATTCGTCGGCAGTTTCCCCTGGGTCAGTATCCGCTGCGCATTGAGGAGACGGAGTTTTCCCTGGCGCAGTACCAGACTTTTCTCACCGAAAACAACGACACCATTGCCGACTTTACCGCTCAGCGCGAGCAGGCGTTTGATGAGGAGCTGCAACGCTGGCGCGAGAGCGGTCAGATTAACTTCTCGGCGGAAACCCCCGTCCATGAAACCGGTCACGAAGAGGCATTGCCGGAGGGCTGCGTCGCGGTAGAAAGCGAGGCTGCCGGCAGCATCTGGCAGGTGAGGGTGGAGCCCGGTCAGCGGGTTAAAAAAGGCGACGTGGTAGTGGTGCTCGAATCCATGAAAATGGAAATTGAGGTTCACAGCCCGGAAGACGGCGTCATTAACAAAATTCTCTGCCAGGCGGGGCAGCCTGTGCAGTCGGGCCAGCAGTTGCTGGTATTAATGGAAGAGGTTTCAGCATGAGCATTGATTTAAAGACCCAGGCCCTGACGATTCCAGCGCTGCGCGCCCAATATGCGCAGGGCGCATTTACCCCCGCCGAGTTAATGGTGGCGATTCGTGAACGGGCGGCACAGTACGCCGACAACAATATCTGGATTCACCTGTTAACGGCTGAAGAGCAGCAGCCCTACCTGGATGCGCTGGAAAAAAAAGATCGTGACAGTCTTCCGCTTTACGGCGTGCCGTTTGCGATCAAGGACAATATCGACCTGGCCGGTATTCCAACCACGGCGGCCTGTCGCGAGTTTGCCTTCGTGCCAGAGAAGCACGCTTTTGTGGTGGAGCAGTTGATCAATGCCGGCGCCATTCCGGTGGGTAAAACCAACCTGGATCAGTTTGCCACCGGCCTGAACGGCACCCGTTCTCCCGAGCCCTGGGGGCCATGCCGAAACGCCTTTAATAGCGACTACATCTCCGGCGGCTCCAGCGCCGGTTCCGCAGTGTCGGTTGCCCTGGGACTGGCGACGTTTTCACTGGGGACCGATACCGCAGGTTCCGGGCGAGTGCCGGCCTCGTTCAATAATTTGGTGGGGCTGAAACCTAGCCTCGGAGTGCTTAGTGCCAGTGGGATGTTGCCGGCCTGTCGTACCCTGGACACCATCAGTATTTTTGCCCTGACTGCAGGGGATACCGAAGCGGTGCTGGACGTAGCCGCAGCCTGCGATACCGAAGACGCTTATGCCCGGCCGCTGTCGGATTCGGTGTGGCCGCCGCTGCCGCTAACGGGACAGTATACCGTTGCGGTGCCGCCCATGGAACAACTGGAATTTTTCGGTGACGAGGATGCCCAGGCACTGTTTTTACAGGCGGTAGAGCGAATGAAGGCCATTGGTGCAACCGTGGTCGAAAAGGATTTTTCGCCGTTTTTTGCGGCGGCAAAACTGCTTTATCACGGCCCCTGGGTTGCGGAGCGCTACGCGGCGATCGAGTCTTTGGTGTCCACTCGTCCCGAGGTGCTGCATCCGGCGATCAGGGCGATTATTGAACCTGCGGTTAACATCACCGCTGTAGACGCCTTCAAGGCCGAATACCAGATGGCGGAATATCGCCGCTTTGCCAAGGCGTTTTTTGATGAGATAGATTTTGCCCTGACACCCACGGCGGGCACGGTTTACACGGTCGAGGAAATGGTCAACGACCCCATTCAGCTCAATACCAACCTGGGTTACTACACCAATTTTATGAATTTGCTGGATCTGTCCGCGCTGGCCATGCCGGTGGGTTTTCTCGGCAACGACCAGCCCTGGGGCGTCACGGCGTTTACTTCAGCCTTTGGCGATCGCGCGCTGCTGCAACTGGCAAATCGCTTCCTGGGTGATAATACTCTGCCACTGGGCGCGACAGGCTTGGCGAGAGAGGAGGAGACGCTGAGTGCAACGCCAAGCGCGGACTGGATTCCGGTGGTGGTGTGCGGCGCCCACCTGAGCGGCTTTCCCCTGAATCACCAACTCACTTCTAGGAAGGCGCGGTTGATGGCCTCTACCACCTCTGCGGCGGCCTATAAGCTTTATGCCCTGGCGGGCGGCCCGCCCTTTAGACCTGGAATGGTACGCGTGGAAGAGGGCGGCGCCGCGATTGAAGTAGAAGTTTGGGCGGTGCCAGCCCAGGCCTTTGGAAGCTTTGTCGCGGGAATTCCCGCGCCGCTGGGCATTGGTAAGGTCGAGCTGGCCGACGGTCGCTGGCTGCCGGGGTTCATCTGCGAACCGGGGGGCATTGAAGGGGCTAAGGAGATTACCGAGCTGCGCAGTTGGAGAAACTACCAACCGCAGTAAAACTGCTCAGGGCGGATAGTGCTTATCGCCTGTTCGCCTTCCCGGGTGGAGGCTAGGGCAATGACTAGATTCTGGATTGTATTGTCGCTGGTGGTATTTACCGCCGGGTGTGCCAATGTCAGCCGATACGAGCGACAGGGTATGGTTGCGCACGGTCAAAAGCTCGACGGTGCTGAGCAGCCGCTTTACTACATTATCGCTATCGACGTTAGTAAGGGCCCGGATGAGCGACTCCTGAGCGTCGGCCTGAAACTAACGCCACAGGCGCCCCTGGTGAAAATCTCGGCCTTAACGCCGGATACTGTTAAAGCGTATTTGCCGAAATTTGTACCTCCGCCGCAATGGCCTGAGCGGGAAAGGCTAAAGGCGAGTCAGGACGATGCCTATGAAGGCGGCGGCTTTTTTGTAAAGTTTGATCAGGGGCGTTTTCAGTATTTGGGAATCTGCTCCCACTGCGCGGGGAGACACGATCAGCTAATGGTCGCCACGCCGGAGGGCGTCGTTTATTCACTGCCGCTCACCGAAGCGCAACTCAGCGCCGTCTTTGGCGCCCCCAAGCGGGTCTATAAGGTTAGCGAGGTGCGTTACTAAACGCGGCGTTCTGCCCGCCGCGAACTGCGCGGAAACGATGCAATGTGATTGCATCGGGGCGGGGTAAACCCAGAAGTGCCGGGCCCGACCGGTGCCCGGCAAGGTGGCGCGTTCCTCAGCTTACCTTGTCGCATGAGATCTCGGCATTTCTTAGCTCGTAGCCTTTGACCATCTCGTTCCAGCTGATGTCCGGAGCGTGATCCAGTTTGATGCCCGGAATCTGAAAAAACTGCTCGAGAAAGATGCGGGTTTCATGCAGGGCAACCTGCCAGCCTGGGCAGCTGTGTGGGCCGTCGCCAAAGCTGATATAGCGGCCGGAGTCGCCGCGGCGCTTGGCCCGATCTGGGTCAACGGCAAAGGGGCACTCCCCGACAAATTCCTCGTTCACATTGATGTCGCGAAGGTCGATGCCGTAGCGCTCTCCAGCGGGCAGGGTTGTGCTTTCGAGGCCTTCGACTTCTTCGTCGACACGGCGGTGAATCATGGCCGCGACGGGTTCCAGGCGCAGAATTTCCAGCAGGATGCCAATCTGATCTTTGGCGTCGGCTTGGAGAAAACGCGTTCTCAGCGCTTGGTCTTCAAACAGATACCAGGCGGCCATGATGATGAACTCGCGGGTGGTGAGCATGCCCGCAGTACCGTAGGTAAGGCACTCAACAATAATGGCGACATTGGGGTAGCCGTCTTCGATATAGGTTGAAATGGCGTCGTCTTTGGGGGTCTTTTTACGCTCCTTGATGGCCGGGCGGACGTCGAAGTAGAAGAAAATTCCGGTGAAGAAGACCCGTTTCAAGTTCAGCCAGAGGCGCGATAGAAAGGTGTTTTTCGCCTCGGAAATGCTGGCCTTAAGCACCCAGCTGATACGGCGCACGCGGCCGGCGGGGTCGCTGTTGGTGAGGCCCAGAATCACGCCTACAACTTCTACAGCCAGTTCAAAGCTGATGTCTTCAAGTTTGGCGTGACCTTCGCGTTTGAATTGCTCCAGCAGTCTGTCGGTGGCTTCCCGCATGACCACGAAGTGTTTGTCTGAGATCGCCTTGGGTGAGAGAAAACGAATACTTTTGCGGCGTTTTTCTGCGTGGTCTTTGCCGTCCAGAAAAAATACCGGGGCTTGCTCCGGGTTTTTATAATTGAGCAGATCGGCTCCTGCTCCCGCCTGAAAAGCCGCCTTACTGCGTAACAGGCGTTGCGCAAGACTGGGGTTTTTCACCCAGTGGGCCCCGGCATCGGGTTTGGTATTGCGGCGGGCGATATCGGCGGTTTTGCGGCGGTCGATATTGTCGTGCACCGGGCATTCGGAGGCAGAAGCTTGGGTCATGGTATTCACCGTAAGAAAGAGAGGGCGATTATGGAAATTATAATTGGTGTCATTGTAATGCCATCAATATGATTCGCGCCAGTTAACTTGGCAAACAATATTGTCTGGATGGGAAGTCGAGACTGTGCCTAGAGGAACAGATTAATTCCCCAGGGTGGGCGCACACGCGGCTTACTTGTGTTCGATTTGTGGTAGAGTCCGGTGATTCCAGTACGGCCCCCTGCGGGCCGGTATTGTTTAAGCTATTGATAGTAAAAGTATTGCTTTCACTTTTTTAGTGATGTGTGAGTTAGGTAAGCCCTTGCTCGGCGGTGTCCGTGGGGAGGCCCTGCAGGGGCGAGCGGATTCAGCAGGCTTTTGGAAAATTAACGGAGACGATTATGGATGTACGCGCGGCGGTAGCCTTTGAAGCGGGTAAACCCCTGAGTATTGAGACCGTTCAACTGGCGGGGCCAAA
>JBFEVY010000173.1:0-7695 GCA_041546665.1 Spongiibacteraceae bacterium
CACCCAGGGCCTGGAAGAAACCCGCCAGCAAATCAGCGCCATCGGCGACAACACCGTCTATGCAACGTCGCTCGATGTGAGCGACCGCGAAGCCGTGAACGCCTTTGCCGACCACCTTGCGCAACAAATGGGCGGCGCCGACATTCTCATTAATAATGCCGGTATCGAGGGCAGCGTTCGCCCCACCTGGGCGACCGAAGACGCACAATACCGAAAGGTTATGGAGGTGAATTTTTTTGGTGTGGTAAACGGCTGCCAGGCCTTTATGCCCCAAATGCGCAGCAAGCCCTGGGCCGCTATCGTCAATATCTCCAGCATCTTTGGTCTGGTCGGCACCCCCAACCACGCCGATTACTGCGCCAGTAAATTTGCCGTTCGCGGATACAGCGAAGCGCTGATGGCAGAGCTGTATACCAGCAGTACTCAAGTTCACTTGGTACACCCCGGCGGTATCGACACAAACATCACCCGCAAGGAAGGCAGTGCCAAATTTTCCGAGCATTATTTGAGTACACCGCCAGAAGCCATTGCCGAAAAACTGATCAAAGCCATCAGTGCCAACAAGCCCAGACTGGTCTATGGTAACCGTTCAACCAAAACCTGGCTCGGCGCCCGCTTTCTACCGCTGCGCTGGCTAACCCATCTGGTATGGCACGAAATGAAACATATTATTGACCTGCGGGACTACTGATCTGCGAAGAGTACAGCAGTAAGAAATAGCCCATTCACCCCTACAGCAAACCAAAAATATAACAGGACGATTCGTGAAAAAAACGCTAGGCGCAGGCCTGATACTGATCGTTGCCCTCCTGATCTGGGCGCAGCAAACCTACCCTTTGATTGGCAATTACGTCTACCGCGGTTCAATGGCTGCGGAGGCCGCCCTCTACGGATTTCACAAACAACGCGCCGACATCGGCGAGCTGGAGATGGTGTTTTACCGCGGCGGCAATCCAGAAAAGCCCACCCTGTTAATGCTGCACGGCTACAGCGCCGACAAGGATGTGTGGTTGCGCTTTGCACGGCATTTTACCGACGACTATCAGGTCATTATTCCCGACATGGCCGGCCACGGAGAAACCGGCTTTAGCAAGGAATGGGACTACAGCATTCGCGCCCAGTCGCAGCGACTGGCCGCGCTGCTCGACACACTACACGTCAGTAAAGTCCATATTATCGGCAATTCCATGGGAGGCTTTATCAGCGCCGATTTTGCCATTCGCTTCCCCGAGCGAACCCTGTCTGCCACCCTGGTAGACCCCGCAGGGGTTCAGTCACCACAACCCAGCGATATGGAAGTCATGCTCGCGGCGGGCAAGAACCCCTTTGAAATTCACAACCTCGATGAATTCCGCGCATTTTACGCCATGACCATGGCCCGTCCGCCGTGGATGCCCGGCATGGTTCTGGATGCGATGGCAGAAAAATACATGCAGCGGCGGGAACAGTTGAGCAAAATTTTCGCCGACTTTGCTCATACCGGGCGCCTCGACAATCAACTCAACGCACTTACCGTTCCCTCACTACTGATGTGGGGCGGGAAAGATCGACTGATTCATGTCAGCAGTGCCGAAGTATGGCAGCACGGCGTGAAAGATATGCAAGTTGCCATTTGGGACGATATTGGCCATATGCCCATGCTGGAAATTCCCGGCGAAAGTGCGGCCCGCTATCTCAGTTTTCTACAACAACTCCCCTCTCCCGAAGGAAACACGCCATGAAAAACTTTTCCGGTAAAGTCGCCGCCAT
The DNA here is from genome assembly GCA_041546665.1 of Spongiibacteraceae bacterium. Taxonomy (GTDB): domain Bacteria; phylum Pseudomonadota; class Gammaproteobacteria; order Pseudomonadales; family Spongiibacteraceae; genus Spongiibacter. The sequence continues at coordinate 1,750 of JBFEVY010000173.1, forward strand.
CACCGGCGCCGGTTCTGGCATCGGGCGCGCACTGGCCCAGCAACTCGCTGCACAGGGCTGTCATCTCGCGCTGTCAGACGTCGACAGCAAGGGCCTGCAAGAAACCGCAGATTTGCTGAAGGCAAATCAGGTAAAGATCAGCACCCATATTCTTGATGTCAGCGATAAAGCTGCCGTATTCGACTGGGCTGATTCAGTCGTCGCAGAGCACGGCGCTGTGCATATGATTTTCAACAATGCCGGTGTCGCCCTTTCCGGGACCGTCGCGGGCCTGAGCATTGATGACTACGAATGGATTATGGCGATCAATTTTTGGGGAACCCTCTATGGCACCAAGGCCTTTCTCCCCAAACTGGAAGCCTCAGGCGAAGGCCATATCATCAATATCTCCAGCATATTCGGGCTGACGTCCCAACCCCTGATGAGTGGCTATAACGCCAGTAAATTTGCAGTCCGCGGCTTCACCGAATCACTGCGCCAGGATCTGGAATTAACCGGCTCCTCGGTCAGCACCACATGCGTACACCCCGGCGGCATCAAGACCAATATCGCCAAACGATCCCGCATCGACAGCAGCGTGGCCGCCGCCACTGGCAGTGATAACGACAGCGCCGTCAGCGAATTTGAGCGCCTGTTTATCAACACCCCGGAAAGCGCCGCCAAAGCCATTCTCGACGGGGTAAAACACAATCGCCGCCGCGTACTGATCGGCCCCGACGCCCGGGTTTTCGATGGACTGGTCCGCCTGTTTCCCACGGGTTACCAATGGCTGTTCACCCGCGTCATCAAGGCTAAAAGCAAGTAAAGTCACGACAATGTAGGGGGCGGCGAACAGCTTTATGGCCGCCCCCAGCGCTCCCCCTCGAAACATAGAAGCCAAAATAAACATATACGTATCAATACGTTAGAAATACCTCCCGCTCCCCTGCAATACTCCGGTTTGCGGCTATACTTACCCAGAACAACGACCATATAGGCCATGTCGCTGCATTGTTGATCTGGCTCAAAAGTATCTGCCCAACAGCACAGTAGCATCTAATCTACGCACCAACTGATTCAAATAACAAACTCGGGAGACGAGTATGGCGTACCCAAGAAGCATCAAAATCAATGCTCTGAAACTGGCCGTCGGCCTATTGTCCGCTGGCGTGGTCATTCCCGCGCAGGCGTTTAAATTCAACATGGGAGAGATTGAGGGCACCTTTACCTCCAATTTTTCCGTCGGCGCGAGCTGGCGTATGGAGGACCCAGACCCCGACTTCCTCAGCCCCGGCAATAGCAATGGCAGAGGGCGAGCGTCGGTCAGCACTACCGATGACGGCAACCTGAATTATGACAAGGGCGATATGTATTCAACCCTGTTCAAGGGCGTACACGACCTCGACCTGAATGTCGGCAACTACGGCTTTTTTACCCGCTTCAAATACTGGTACGACTACGCGCTGGCCGACCAAGATGTGCAGCACGGCCATGTCGCCAACAACTATATGGCAGACAGCGAGCTGGACACCTCGCGCTTTGAACCTCTGGCAAGAGACTCCGGCGCCGAACTGCTGGACTACTATGTATACGGCAGTTTCGATCTCGGCGAAGTCCCTCTGGAGCTCCGCGCAGGTAATATGGTGCTGAGCTGGGGTGAAAGTACTTTCATCCAGAACAGCATTAACAGCATCAACCCTTTCGACGTCACCGCACTACACCGCCCCGGCTCAGAGATCAAAGAAGCCCTGCTCCCCGTCGGCTTGATCTACGGCAACGCGGGTCTGACGACTAACCTGAGCGTCGAGGCCTTCTATCAATACAAGTGGGATCGCACAGTGTTGGACGAGTGCGGCACCTACTGGAACAGCGCCGACGTGTACGGAGGCGGCTGTAACAAACTGACCCTCTCGACTGCCGCGTCGGATTCAGATCAGCTGGCCGGCGGCGCATTTATGACTCGAGCCTACGACGACGAGCCCTCTGACTCAGGCCAATGGGGTATCGCGGCACGCTATTTTATTGACTCCTGGAACTCCACAGAACTGGGGCTTTACTATATCAACTACCACAGCCGCACCCCGATTTTCAGCGGCGTCAACGCGACATCCTTTGCACCGGTTACCAACCAGCCAATCGACCCCCACTATTTCTTTGAATTTCCAGAAGACATTGAGGTCTACGGTCTAAGTGTCGCCACTAATGTCGGCATGTGGGCCATCTCTGGCGAAATCAGCTACCGTCCAAACTTCCCGCTGCAAATCAACACCGTTGAGATCAGTCAGGTAGTCGCACTCGGTGCACTGAACGAGTGGTCATCGGTGAGAGAACGTGGAGCGGCAGCAGGGCCCGGCGGCGTGGTACACGGCTATGACGATGTCGAGTTTACCCAAGCCCAGGTGACCTTTATCCGCTTCTTCGAGCAGGTGCTTGGCGCCAGCCGTTTATCTTTCGCTGCCGAAGTGGGACTCGACTGGCTAGGCGGCATGGACGAGTCCCAGCGCTACGGCCGCTCTGCCGCCTTCGGCATTGGCTATTTTGAACCCTTTAACAGTCAGCTACTCAGTCCGCTACCTGGCCCGACCATTACCTGTAACTCTCATCCCGTATTAGCACCACTCGCTGGGGTAGTCCCGAACACGCAGGCGCAAAACTGCACCAATGAGGGTTTTACCGAGGACTTTTCCTGGGGTTACCGTATGCGCGCAGGCCTGGAGTACTCCAACGTATTCTGGGGCATCAACCTGACCCCGAATATCGCTTGGTCACATGACGTTGACGGCTATTCACCCCCGCCGAGCTTCATTGAAGGCCGCAAGGCAGCGAGTGTTGGCGTGAGCGCAAGCTACCTCAACACCTACAAAATGGACCTTTCCTACACCAACTTCTTTGGCGGCGATTACGACGACCAGCAGGATCGTGATTTCCTCTCACTCAGTTTTTCCGTGGCATTTTAATAGGGGCTTAGACCCTGGGGAGCAAATATAATGATGAGCCTATTCCACCCTCGCTCAACAACAGCCAAAACCCTTTTCGCCGCTGCAGCCATGAGCGTTGCGGCAAGCGCGAGTATCGCAAAAATTCCGCAAGACCAAGCTGCACGACTCGGCGGCCCCGAACTGACACCGGTGGGTGCAGAACGTGCCGGCAACGCCGCTGGCACCATTCCCGCATGGGATGGCGGTCTAAAGGCCCCACCTGCCAATTACAAGGCCGGCGGCAGACTGGTCGATCCGTACGCTAATGAAAAAGCGATGTTTTCCATTAGCGCAAAGAACTACCAGCAATACGAAGACAAGCTGTCGCCTGGGCAGGTCGCGTTGCTCAAGCGCTACCCAGACACGTATCGGATGGATGTTTACCCCACCCACCGCAGTGCTCGTCTCCCAGAGTCGGAGTACAAGCGCATCAAGGATGGCGCGACCACCACAGATATGGTGAAAGGCGGCAATGGCTTGGTCAATTTCTCCGCCAATGTCCCCTTCCCCATTCCTCAAAATGGTCTTGAGGTAATCTGGAACCACATCACCCGCTATCGCACCCCGCTGGGGGTCGAGCGCCGCTACACCCAGATTCCTGTGCAGGCCAACGGTAACTTCAGCCCGGTGTTGTTTGACGAAAACATCATCTTTGCCAACCGTGTTCCAGACAATCCCTATCCGAACCGTCTGTTTGTCTTCCTGCAGCGGATTCTCGCTCCGGCGCGCCTCGAAGGGGATGTGCTGCTGGTGCATGAAAATATCGATCAGGTGAAGGAACCCCGCGCCGCGTGGATTTATAACGCAGGACAGCGCCGGGTGCGCCGCGCCCCGAATATTGCCTACGATGGCCCGGGCACCGCGTCTGACGGTCTGCGTACCGCCGATGACCTCGATATGTTCAACGGCGCGCCAGATCGCTATGAATGGACGTTAAAGGGCAAGCGCGAGATGTATATTCCCTATAACAGCTACAAAATGCGCGACGGCAAACTAAGCTATAAAGACCTGATTCAGCCAGGCCACCTCAACCCTGACTTCCTGCGCTTTGAGCTGCACCGGGTTTGGGAAGTGGAAGCCAAACTGAAAAGCGGTGAACGACATATCTACGCACAGCGCACCTTCTACGTTGATGAAGATACCTGGCAAATTGCCGTCGCTGACCACTATGACGGCCGCGGCGAGCTCTGGAAGGTAAAAGAAGGTCACGAAATGATGCACTACCAGGTCGCCATTCCCTGGCTCGCCTGCGAGGTGCTGTACGACCTGCTGTCCAGCCGCTACTTGGTTATTGGCCTGGACAACGAAGAAGACGGCTACCAGTACAATTTCGAGTATCAAGGAACCTTTGAAGACTTCACCCCAGCGGCGCTTCGTCGCGAAGGGCGTCGCTAGAACGTGGCGGCGAATCGGCACAGTAAGCCGGTTTCACATTCTCTAACAAGGCGCCTGATTGGCGCCCTGTCTTTGTGTATCTGGGCATCTTCAGCCGTAAGTGCCCCGATACCGGATTATGAGAAGAAACCCGCTCTGACAATCACCGCCCCCGCAGACAGTGTTCTGCTGGATATCACTCAGGCTGGCAAACGTCTCGTTGCCATTGGCGAGCGCGGCCTGATCATTTACTCAGACGACGGTATCAACTGGCATCAAGCCGACGTGCCACTCAGTGCGACCCTGACTGCGATCACTTTCGTGGATGACAAACAGGGCTGGGCAACCGGCCATGGTGGCACAATTTTACATTCGAAGGATGGCGGCGAGCACTGGACCCTGCAGTTTGATGGCGACCGCGCCAATCAGCAGTGGCTCAACTATGTAAAAGCCAAGAAGGCAACCATCGACGCGGAAATTGCGAGCCTCGAAGCCACCGAGGAGCCTGACCCGGATCTTCTCGACGAGCTGACGATGAACCAGGAAGACGCCGGCTTCGAGATCGAAGACGCCGAAGCCGCTGTGGTAACGGGCCCCGCGGACCCCTTCCTCGATATCTGGTTTGGCGATACCCAGCACGGTGTGGCTGTGGGTGCCTACGGCATGATCTACCGCACGGATAACGGTGGTAATAGCTGGCAACTTGCCGCCGCAGATATCGACAACCCCGATCGCTACCACTACTACAGCCTCTCGGCCGACGCCGGGAATAATCTGTATTTGAGCGGCGAGGCGGGGCTGATGTACCGTTCCCAGGATAACGGCCGGCACTGGCAGCGCCTGGACGCCTTCTATGACGGCAGTCTGTTCGGGGTAATTACCCTTAAGGATTCCGTTTTAAGTTTTGGCCTGCGAGGCAATGTTTTCCAGAGCCGCGATGGCGGCGACAGCTGGCAGGCCCTCAACGATATTCCCTTCAGCCTCTACGGTGGAAGCACACTGCCCAATGGCGATATTGTCTTGGCCGGCAGCGGCGGTGGTATCGCCGTCAGCAACAATGACGGTGGCAGTTTCACCATCCATCAGCACCCGAGCCGCAGTAGTTTTTCTGCAGTCATCGGCGCCGCCGACAACACGCTGATTCTGGTCGGTATGTCTGGAGTGATTTCTGTTAACGAGCGAGAGATGCCGTGAGCGCAGACGATAATACGCAATTGAATGCAGAAGACGGTCGCCTGCGACCCGCCATTGGCCGCCTGCTTATGCAGCTGCGGACACCACTGATAGCCGTGTTTGCGATACTAACCCTTTTTTTCGGCTGGCAGATGAGCCAATTGCGCCCCGACGCCAGCTTTCAAAAAATGATCCCGGTATCGCATCCCTATATCATCAACTTTCTTAAAGATCGCGACGACCTGTCGGGCCTGGCAAACTCGGTTCGCATTATTGTAGAAACCACCGAGGGCGATATCTTTAACGCGGAATACCAGGAAACCCTGCGCAAAGTAACCGATGCGGTATTCTATATCGACGGCGTTGACCGCGCCGGCCTTCAGTCGCTCTGGACACCCAATGTCCGCTGGCTGGAAGTCACCGAAGAGGGCTTCGTTGGTGG
>JBFEVY010000302.1:0-4357 GCA_041546665.1 Spongiibacteraceae bacterium
ACCTCAATGTCGGACGAGGAGTTGCCGGCAGTGGGGGTAGACAGCACCGCCGGGGAGCAGGTGTCGCGGTTAGCTCGCTTGGCGGCGGACTGCGGTATGGATGGGGTAGTGTGCTCCGCTCAGGAGGCCCCGGTACTGCGCGAACAGCAGGGTGAGCAATTTGTGCTAGTGACGCCGGGAATTCGACCCGCTGAAAGCAGCATGGATGACCAGAGCCGAGTTGTGACGCCATCTCAGGCGATGGCCCTCGGTAGCCACTATTTGGTCATTGGTCGCCCGATTACGCGTAGTGACGACCCCCTCGCGGCGCTTGAGAAAATCAATATGGAGCTGGGTTGTCAGTGATTCGCTGAGCGAATAGCTAAAGTGTAAGTATCGAGTAAATCGATACTTACTATAATAATATCCCGTTTTACTTATGGCGGGGCGGGCTCTACTATCGTCGTTATCCTCCCGGTATGGGCAGGGTGTTTCCAGTTGCTAGGAATAGGTTAACGCGCGTGACATATATCGATGTATTTAATGGTGATGCCGATGGACTCTGTGCACTTGTACAGCTGCATAATGCGGAGCCGCGGGACAGTCAGTTAGTGACTGGCGTCAAGCGCGATATCGCGCTGCTGGATCGCGTGGAGGCCAGTGCGGGTGACCGGGTAACCGTGCTTGATGTCTCTCTCGATAAAAACCGGGACGGGCTTGAAAAGGCTTTGGCGGCCGGTGCAGAGGTGTTCTATGTCGATCACCATTTTGCCGGGGGTATTCCGGAACACCCTTCGCTGACTACCAAGATCAATACCGCAGCGGATGTCTGCACCAGCTTGCTGGTCAACGGCCATTTACAGGGTGCCTATGCGGAGTGGGCGATCGTGGGGGCCTTTGGTGACAACCTCAGACAAAGCGCGCTGACGGTAGCGAAATCGTTGGCGATCTCGCCTGCTGAGCTGGAGCAGTTGGAAAACCTCGGAATCTACCTTAACTACAATGGCTACGGCGCCAGTCTTGATGATTTGCATTTTGAGCCGGCGGCGTTGTTCAAACATCTTGTTAACTATGCGCGTCCGCAGCAGTTTATTGCGGAGTCAGCGGATATTTTTGGCAGTCTGGAATCGGGTTATCACAATGATATGCGTGCCGCTTCTGACCTGCCTCCGGCGATGTCGACCAAGCAGACCGCAGTGTTCATTCTGCCTAACGAGCGTTGGGCGCGGCGAGTCAGCGGGGTTTACAGTAATGACCTGGCTAACGCCAATCCGGATTGTGCCCACGCGGTTTTGACGCAGAAGGCTGACGGCAACTATCTGGTGAGTATTCGCGCGCCGCTGAACAATAAAACCGGAGCCGACGAATTTTGCCGACAGTTTCCCACTGGTGGTGGACGTGCGGCGGCGGCGGGTATTAATGATCTCGCCGCGGACCAGCTCGATAATTTCATGAAACAATTTGACGACTTCTATAGCAATCGCGTTCTCACAGGAGCCAGCCGCTGATCAGCTCGTTTACGCCAGAAGCCAGCATTACCCTGCTAGTCATAGTCGGGTGTCTCGCCGCTTTGATTTTTACCCGTCGCCCCCCTGATATGATTTTATGCGGCGGCGTCACGGTATTGTTGCTGCTGAATATTCTGACGCCGGAAGAAGCATTGGTCGGGATGTCCAATTCCGGCATGGTCACGGTGGCCGTGTTGTTTATTGTTGCTGAGGCCCTCGCAGAAACCGGAGTGGTAAGTTGGATTTCCCAGAACATTCTGGGGCGCCCCAAATCAGTGAGATTGGCCCAGCTGCGGCTGATGTCGCCCGTAGCAATGCTCAGCAGTATCCTCAATAACACCCCTGTTGTTGCCATGTTAGTGCCGGCGGTAAGGGATTGGGCAAAGCGCAATAATCTGCCTGTTTCCCAGTTGATGATTCCCCTCAGCTACGCGGCGATCGTAGGTGGCACCTGTACGCTGGTAGGAACAAGTACCAACCTTGTTGTTAATGGTATGTTGGTCGATCACTTGCCGGACAGCGGTTTGGGCATGTTCGATCTCGCCTGGATCGGCGTGCCCAGTGTTGTTGCCGTGGTGGCCTTTACCGTTCTGGCCGCACCGAAATTGTTGCCCAATCGGGCGGGAAAAACAGAGCGCTTTGAGGATACTCGTCAATATATAGTCGAGATGATTGTCGATCCGGGCGCGGCGATAGCAGGCCAAAGTATTGAAGAGGCGGGCCTGAGGCAATTGCCGGGCATGTACCTTATTGAAATTGTTCGCGACGACAGTGTCATTACCGCCGTGCGCCCAACCAAACGGTTAAAGGCGAATGACCGCCTGGTTTTTGCTGGAGACGTGCGTTCGGTTGTCGACCTGAAAAATATCCACGGCCTGCGTATTGCGGAGGATCAGGCCTTTAAACTCGGCAAAGGTAATCACGGACGCCGCTTGGTTGAGGTGGTGATCTCGCCAAACTTTCCGGCTTTGGGAAAACGCATTCGCGACATGCGTTTTCGCAATCAGTACGGTGCAGCAGTAATCGCAATTTCCCGCAACGGTAAGCAGATCAAGTCAAAAATAGGGGATGTCGAGCTTGAGCCCGGCGATACCCTGCTGCTGGAAACTCACGAAGAATTTGTAGCCAACCAACGATATTCAAAGGACTTTCTGCTGGTCAGCGAGATAGAGAACTCCAGCCCGGTTCGTCACGAACATCGGGGCAGGGCGGCGCTGATTATGTTGGCGATGGTGCTGTCGGTGGCCTTTGGCTGGCTGACGATGTTAAAGGCTGCATTCCTGGCTGCGGCCCTTATGGTGGCAACCCGCTGTGTGCGCGCGGCTGATGCGCGTCGCAGCGTGGACTGGCAGGTGCTTCTGGTCATTGCCGCGTCTATCGGTTTGGGCGGGGCGCTGGAGAAAACCGGCGCGGCGGATGTCCTCGCAGAAATGATTGTCGGTATGGCGGGGAGTTCGCCTTATGCGTCGCTGGCGGCGATATTTATTGTTACCACCTTGTTCTCAGCGGTGATCTCTAATCTCGCTGCGGCGGTGATTGTCTTCCCGATCGCCCTTGCCGCGAGTCAACAACTGGATGTCAGTATGCTGCCCTTTGCGGTGACCTTAATGATGGCAGCCTCGGCGAGCTTTGCCACGCCGATTGGCTATCAAACCAATTTGATGGTCTACGGTCCGGGGGACTACCGGTTTTCGGATTTTATCAAGATGGGGGTGCCGCTGACCGTGTTGGTGGGGCTGATCACGGTGGCTATCGCGCCGCTGGTCTGGCCGTTTTAGTTCGCGTTACGCGGTTTCGCATACGCTTGTAGCCTCAATCCCACAAAAGCTCGGCGCTATAGACCGAGCTGCTTGCAGATGATTTCATTCATGATTTCCCGCGTACCACCGCCAATAGAAAGAATACGGTTATCGCGATACAGCCGTTCCACCAGGGTGCCGCGCATAAAGCCCATGCCGCCAAAAATTTGAACGGCGTCATTGGTCAGCTGGTCGCTGGTGTCGGTCGCCAGGTTTTTTGCCATCGAGATTTCTTTGATAATCCATTCGCCAGCATTCATTTTTGCCGCGCAGCGATAGGTGAACTCTCGACTGGCTTCAAGACGGGTTGCCATATCCGCCAGGCGGTGGCGCAGCGTTTGGAACTCAGCGAGCGACTGCCCAAAGGCCCGCCGTTCCTTTACATACGCCAGAGACTGTTCCAGAGCGAGCTGTGCGGTCATATTGGCTACTACCGCGAGGGTGAGCCTCTCAGACTGGAAATTTGCCGCAATGAGTTTGAAACCCTTGTTTTCTTCGCCTATCAGATTTTCTACCGGAACAAGGCAATCTTCGAAGAAGAGTTCGGCGGTGTCTGATGCCCACCAACCCATTTTTTTTAGGGGCTGGCCGCGACTAAAGCCCTCTGTTTCCCGTTCGATCAGCAGCAGGCTGACGCCGCGATGGCCTTCTTCGCCAGTGCGAACTGCAACGGTATAGTAATCCGCACGGCAACCGCTGGTGATAAACGTTTTGCTACCGTTGACGCGGTAATATTCGCGTCCGTCAACGGTTTCCTTCACCGCTCTGGTTTTAATTGCAGCGACATCGGAGCCGCCCCCCGGCTCGGTGATCGCCAGTGCAGCAATTTTCTCGCCGCGCAAAACGGGCGGGACGATTCGGTTTTTTAATTCTTCGGTTCCGAAATAAACAATCGGAGGAAGTGCAATATCCAGGGAGCCGAGACTCGCTGACAGCCCGCCAGAACCGGCGCGCATCAGTTCCTCGATCCAGGCAATTTTAAGAAATAAGTCGCCTGGCGTGCCGCCTAATTCTTCGGGATATCCGATGCCGAGCAGTCCAGCGTCGCCGGCTTTGTAGTAGAGATCACGG
>JBFEVY010000325.1:0-3867 GCA_041546665.1 Spongiibacteraceae bacterium
AATATGACAAACATTGTTGTCAGTTATTTTGACAACATATCATGTCAAAAATCTTCTGACAACGACTCATGTCAAATACAGCTTCGCGCAAACGGCGACCGCAATTGGCCAAAAAGCACACAACCCATTGTTTTTGATGAAAAACCCGGCGTAACGGTGCCGCATAGCGAACGCGCCCGCCCACCTTTTGGCGCCAACTGACTCGGAAGCCCTTACTTCTGACAAGACTCTATGTCAGAATCAGCCCATGACTGAGACTTCAACCAAAAAACGCGCCTATCGAGGCGAAAGCCTGAGCAAGCGGCAAACCGATCGCCGCCGCCACCTTCTCAACACCAGCCTTGAACTGATCGGTGAACAGGGCTATGCCCGGGCAACGGTCAGAGCCGTCTGCAACGCTGCCTCGCTCACCGAGCGCTATTTCTACGAATCGTTTCAAAATAGAGAGGAGCTGCTCGCCGCACTCTACCGGGAACAAACCGATGCACTGCAATGGCAGATGATCGCTGCCTCGGAACAGGCGGGGCAAACGCCAGAGCAACTGGTACATGCCGCCCTATCGGCGTTTTTCACCACAATGCGCGATAAACCCCACACCGCCCGGCTGATTCTGTTCGAAATACTCGGCGTCAGCGAAGCCATGAACCAACTTTACTACGAAGCGATGGAGGGCTTTGCAGACCTCAGTCGCAAGCTAGCGCAGTCCGTTGGCACTGAAAAAATTGAAACCCCGGCGGATGACGGTATGGTCTATGCCGGTTTAATTGGTGCCGTGGTGCAAATAGGCCGCCGCTGGGTGCTAAATGACTACCAACAGAGCATCGAGTCAGTGATTGCCAGTGCATTTATGCTCTATCAGGCTACTGCGCATTACGATCAGTGCTGAATGAGGCGAGCACCCCGCGAACAACCCTAGTCCCGCAGCAAACCCGGCCCCAGATGGTCCAGACGGCGCTGATGGCTTCGCCAGTCCGGCAAGGCTTTGTCCATCAAACGATAGAACGCCCTGCTGTGATTAAACTCCAGCAAGTGGCACAACTCATGAACGATAACCGCGTCAATACAGCCGCGATCCGCCTTGATAAGCCGCGTATTCAAACAAATGCGTCCATCACGGCTGCAACTGCCCCAGCGTGCCCGCATACGCCGCAAACGCAATGCCGGGGTTTCTTCCACCCAATCCAGGCGTTCACTCCAGTATTCCAGACGATCACTAAACACCCGCCTCGCCTGCCGGGTATACCAGCTCGACAGCAAATTGCGCAGCGCTTCCCGGTCGGTTTTTGCACTGCTGACCAGTAATTCCTGCCCCTGGTGACGAAGTTGTGCCCGCCCCGGTCGCTGCTGCACCGTCAACGCAAGTTCGTTGCCGAGAAACGGGAGGCGGGTGCCGTGTCGATAACAGAGCGGTTCGGGAATCGGCCTGGCCGCGGCCTCTGCCTGGCGGTCAAAAAGCCAGTCCTGATGGCGGCGCATCATGGCGTCAATATCCATCTCGCTCGCCGCAAAAGGCGCGCGCATTTCCACCTTGCCTTCGGGAGATACACACAGGGACAAACGCCGGTGCCTCCTGGGGCTGCGCACGAGAGTATAAAGCAGGGATCGGCCGCCAAAATCGATATGGCGCTGTTCACGGCGTTCTCGCCGCTGATCAGGCCATTTGGTTCGAGTCAGAGTCATACTCATCACCACGCTCTACAACTGTTTGCTCACCTGCGCCCCCCTGGTGAAGGGGAAATTCACAGCGGAATATTGCACCGCCCTCCGGGTTGGGTCGATAGCGAATATCGCCACCATGTCCCTGCATGATCGACTGCGACACCGACAACCCGATGCCCATGCCCCCCTCCTTAGACGTCACAAAGGGGCTAAACAGATTTTCTTCAATATCAGGTGCCAGGCCAGCGCCGTTATCCGTAACCTCAAAAACCAATTGCTGCCCATCCAGAAAACAATGTACCTGAACCGGGGTAATCGACTTCGCGTTGGCGGTGGCCTCCATGGCATTTCGGATCAGATTCAGGGCAACCTGCTGCACCTGCACCTCGTCGATAAACACCTCAGGTAGCTCCGCGTCCGCCTCCAGCTTAACGCGAATGCCATTGACCTTGGAGTCTACCTCAGCGAGGGACAATACGTCCTCTAACAGGGTATCCAGGTGGGTGACCACTTTCGCGCCCGAGGGCTTTTTGACATAGCTGCGCATGCGCTGGATCACCGCCGACGCGCGCTGCGCCTGCACAGTAATTTTTTCAAGAATATCGTCGAGTTTACTGCCCGTCTCCTCTGGCAGATTTGTGATCAGGCGCTGCGCCACCTTGGCGTAGTTGGTCACCGCCGTGAGCGGCTGATTGACCTCATGGGCGATACCCGCCGCCATCTCACCACCGGTACTGAGGCGCTCGATGTGAGCCAAATGCTGGCGCTGTCGATCCATTTCCTCGCGCGCCAATTCAAGCTCGCGCTGGTTGGCCAGCCATTCACTGATATCCCGCAGAACTAACACCGCGCCACCGCCACTCCGCGGAGTACCGGTCAACGCCACAGGGACATTCAGACCGTCTTTCGCACTCAGCTCAACATGATTTTTGCGCAGGCCCACTCCGGCTTCACAAAGCAGCGTGAGCGCCTCGTTTAAGGGGCGGTCACCGGGAAACAACTCCATATAAAACAGGCTCTCGCCGAGTACATCGGCCTGCGGCCAGCCAGTAAGCACCGCCGCCCGGGCATTCATTGAGGTCACCCGCCCCTCGACATCAAGCCCGAAGATCCCCTCTTCAACGGCGTTCAGAATGCGCTGGTTTTCGTCTTCCAACTCACTGTTGCGCCGCGCCAGAGCCTGCTCCAGACGGTGGATTTTGATATGGGTGCGTACCCGGGCTAAAACCTCGTCAGACTGGAAAGGCTTGGCGATATAGTCCACACCACCAATTGCCAGGCCATGTACCTTCGACTGACTATCAGTCAATGCGGACAGGAAGATAATAACGATGTCTGCAGTTTCCGGGTCGGCTTTGAGGCGCTCACAAACCTCGAAACCGTCCATGCCCGGCATCATCACATCCAACAGGATCAGGGCCGGCTTGGCGCGTTTTGCAGTGTATATCGCCGCTTCGCCATCCCGTGCGGCAAGCAGTCGGTAGCCACTCCCTTCCAGGGTCTTGAACAAGACCTGAAGATTGGTCGGATTGTCATCAACCAGCAGTATCTGTTCGCTGCGTTCAGAGCCCATCGGCACCGACTCCTTCCCCCATTGCCTCACAAAGCGCGGTCAGGCCTTCAAAATCAAACTCCGCTAATAAACGCTCGGCCTCGCGGCTAAACCCCTCACATTCTGGATGTTGCACTCGCAGGCTGTGAATAGCCTCACGCAACGCACTGATATCACCCAATTCGGCGGCCTCAGCCATGACGGACAAAACCCCATCAGGTGGACTCACCGCAATATCCACGATCGGGCGGTGGGCCGGCACGTCAGCAACAACCTGGTGCCCCACAACCACCCCATCAGTGTCACCGCTGACGGAGGCCACTACCTGATATAACTCTTCCATGCCAATCGGCTTCGCAAGAAATCCGCCGCAGCCTGCCTCATAGGCCTCAGCGATCACATCCTCATCCGTGGTCGCCGACGCCATCACTACAAATACATTGTCCATCTTGCGCTCCTGCTTGATGATACGAGTGGCTTCCATCCCGTCCATCCTCGGCATGCGCAGATCCATTAATACCAAATCAGCTGGCCGCTCCTCGAGCAAATCCAGCGCTTCCTGGCCGTCAGCGGCCTCGCGAATATCGGTGGAGATATCCGACAACATCCCCAGCAATACCTGCCGGTTCACCGCCACATCATCGGCAACAATAATC
>JBFEVY010000158.1:0-8210 GCA_041546665.1 Spongiibacteraceae bacterium
AGGGACTCCTGAAACGCGCCCTGTACGCAGGTAGTGCTTGTGATGGTGAGCTGCAGGACAACCCGGAACTGGAAACCCTGCCGGAACAACTTCCCCTGCCAGAACCGGAAACCCCAACCGAAGCACCGACCGCTGCGCCGCAAGTACAGGGCCAATCCTGATCGTGAAAACAGCGTTGTAAAGGGTTTAACGGCGCAGACGAATTACGCGAAATCCTTCGCCCTCATCGAGGATTTCGCTGCTGGTAAACAGCCCGTCGGCCTTTCGCTGCAATGGAATGAACTGATTGACGACAAACAACGCCTGCCCCTTCGTGGACAAAAGTCGGTGCGCCGCCTGTAAAAAGCGATCAGTAAGGTCCCCCTCAACGGAAAATCCTTGATGGAAAGGTGGATTGCAGAGTACCGCATCCACCGGCCCTGTAACGCCCTGTGCACAATCTGCCAGCGCGAACCGAGCGTGAATACCGCGCTCCGCACAATTTTTTTCGCAGGCCAATAACGCAGTGGCATTATTGTCAGTCAGCAACCATTCGCTTTCCTGCAGCGCCTGTGCGGCCATCACCGCAATGTAGCCATAACCACATCCCAGGTCGACAAGACGCTGCGGCGGCTCCGGGAATTCCTGCAGAAAGGTCGGCAGTTGCGCGATCAGGCGCGCACTGCCCCGGTCGATTTTTTTCCAACCAAAGATGCCGGGCTTACTGTACAGCAGCGGCTCTTCAGAGATTGCCCGTAAAACCGGATAGTCCTCATCGGGAAGTTCGCCAGAAAACTCGGCCTCTTTAACGATCTCCGCCAGGTAGGCGTCGCTGGCACACTTAGTAATGACTGGCTTGCCGCCAACCAGCTTGGCGGCCTTAGTCGCATAAGTTTTCAGACCGTCATTTTTATAACCCGCCAACAGTAGGCTGCCGCCCAGAGGCAGATTACGCAGCGCCAGATTGATCAGATAATGCACCAGCGGCTTCTCCTTGGAAACGCGATAGCACACCGCGCCAGGTGCGGCAAAATCTGCGGGCAATTGAAAGTCGCCCAGGGTGACCGCAAACCCACCCGCCTGTATTGCTGCAGCACTGTCCGCCCGGTTGCACAGTACCAGACAGTCCTCTCTCACCGCGGGCAAGCTTTGAGCAACATGCTCGTCGGCAAACCACCACAGCGGGCCTGGTAATGTCGCAAAACGCGCATAGAGCGCCTGTAAGGCTGCGTCGCTCACTGGGTCACACTCGCTATTTCCATTTCAGTCAGCGCCCGGTACTCACCTTCCTCAAGAGCCTCATCCAGAACAATATCGCCAATCGCCTCGCGATGCAGCTCGACCACCGCATTCCCCAAGGCAGCAAACATGCGCTTCACCTGGTGATAACGGCCCTCACAAATTTTTAATCGCGCTTCACATTCGTCAAGAATACACAGCTCTGCAGGCAGCGTTCGCGCCTTATCATCTTTCAGGAACACGCCCCGAGCAAAACGGCTTATTGCGTCTTCTGCAATAGGTTCTGCCGTCCGCAGCCAATACTGCTTCCAACATTGCTTTTGTGGAGAGGTGACACTGTGGGACCACTGACCGTCATCGGTCAGCAACACAAGTCCGGTCGTATCTATATCGAGGCGACCGGCAATATGAAGGCGCTCGGGGTTATCTTCGTCCAGTAAATCCAGTACCGTAAGGTGACGACGATCCCGTGCAGCACACACATAATTCTGCGGCTTGTTCAGCATAAAGTACCGCGGAGTGGCCGCGCGCAAACTGTGCCCACGCAGTGTCACGTCGGCATACACCGACACCGCCAGACGCGGATCATCTGCAGCTTGCCCGTCAACCTCTATCTCACCAGCCTTGATCAGCTTTTTGACTTCACTGCGCGAATAATCCGTCACCGTCGCGATGAAACGATCCAGACGCATGCTACCGTTGGCTTTACTCAAAAACGCGACTTCCCATTTAACTCACTGCGCTCAAGCAGTATTCACCGCCCACAAAAAAGGGGGCCTCAGCCCCCGATTTTAACGCTTACTGCGCCATTTGCGCAGTGCTAAGCCCAACTTACTTCGCTTCAGCACCTGCTTCAACGTTAACGCGAACACTGGTGTTGGTCAGACTTTTCAGCGCTTCTTTCTTCTCGTTCATGCTTGCTTTGGCATTGGCCTTAGCTTCAGCACGCGCCTCAGCACGAGCTTCTGCTTCGGCTTCAGCTTTTGCCTTACGCTCTGCGCGCTCAGCTTCTTTTTCCTTACGCTTGGCTTCTGCCTCAGCTTCCATTTCAGCGCGCTTCTCTTTCATTTCTTCGCGCTTGGCTTCCGCCTTGGCTTTCATTTCCGCACTCATTTCTGAGCCGCGCGCAGCAGCGTCATCCATGCCCTCAACCGCACCGCTCGCATCCACTTCAGCTTTGGCTTCAACTTTGGCTTCACTGGAGCCGCCGAACAGACGACCAAAAAAACCGCCTTTGTTATCGTCAGCAGATGCTGTTGCGCTAGCCAAAACAACTGATGCTGCAAGCAAACAATGTTTCATTGACATAATTTTCCCCGTTTGGATCCTGTAATGTAATTTACGGGCAGCCTACTGAATTACCGCACCACCCTGATCAGATTTTGGCCTCGTCACAAGGCTATGCCGGGTAAACAGCAAACAGCTGTTTGCCCGGAACACCCTCAAGTCTAGGTTCGCAAAAAAATATGACAAGCGGTGATTACAGGAATATTTACCGCAACTATTATTTTGTGACGTTGTCTCCAAACGCTTTGCGGTAAAATTACATTTCCTGTTCAGCGACGGTTAATCTCGCCTCGATAACAACAAACAAGCGGCCAGGATTTTCGTCCTGACGCGCCACGCCGAAGACATTTAATGTTCCCGGGTTGCCCTGAAGCGCACATCGGGGTAACGCTCTTCCGTCAGTGACAGATTAACCCGCGTGGGCGCGAGGTAGGTAAGATGGCCACCGCCGTCTATCGCCAAATTGTCCGCGCACTTGCGTTTAAACTCCTCAAGTTTTTTCGCATCATCACATTCTACCCAGCGCGCAGTATAAACATTCACCGGCTCATATACGGCTTCGACCTTGTATTCATCTTTCAGGCGATAGGCCACCACATCAAACTGCAGGACCCCCACCGCGCCGACAATCAGATCGCTGTTGCGCTCGGGCATAAAGACCTGGGTTGAGCCTTCCTCGGAGAGCTGTTGCAGCCCCCGTTGCAGTTGCTTGGACTTCAGTGGGTCACGCAAGCGAATCCGTCTAAACAGTTCCGGCGCGAAGTGTGGCACGCCGGTAAACTTCAGCTCTTCGCCTTCGGTAAAGGTGTCACCAATTTGAATGGTGCCGTGATTATGCAATCCGATGATGTCACCCGAAACCGCCTCTTCAACCAGCTCACGGTCTCCCGCGAGGAAGCTGACCGCATCAGCGATTTTTACGTCTTTGCCAATGCGGACATGGCGCATCTTCATGCCCTTGCGATAGGTCCCAGAACAAATCCGCATAAACGCAATCCGGTCGCGGTGCTTCGGGTCCATATTGGCCTGAATTTTAAAAACAAACCCCGAAAACGCGTCGCCGCGTGCATCGACATCCCGGTCTTCACCCTGGGCGGCCTCCGCGTGGCGATTCAACGGTGCAGGCGCCCATTCAACGAAGCCATCCAACATTTCCCGTACGCCGAAGTTTGCCAAGGCCGTACCAAAAAAGACCGGAGTCAGTTTACCGGCCAGATAGGCGTCGACGTCAAACTCGTGGCTCGCCCCGCGAACCAGCTCGATCTCATCGAGAAAGTCCTGATACTCATCCGCCAACAGGGCTTTCGCCTCATCGGATTCGAGGCCCGAAATCTGAATATCCTCGGCGATCACCGCGCCTTTTCCCGCCTGAAAAACGTGGATCGTATCGGTATAAAGATTGTAGACACCCTTGAAATCGTGACCCATACCAATCGGCCAGTTTACCGGCGCCGCCTGAATGCCCAGCACCTCTTCAACTTCGTCCAGCAACTCTATCGGGTCGCGGATATCCCGGTCCATTTTATTGATAAAGCTGAGAATTGGTGTGTCACGCAGGCGACAGACGTTCATCAGTTTGATGGTACGGTCCTCGACGCCCTTCGCACCGTCGATCACCATCAATGCCGAATCCACCGCGGTCAGGGTGCGGTAGGTGTCTTCAGAAAAGTCTTCGTGCCCGGGGGTATCGAGCAGGTTAACGACGCGGCCTTTATAGGGGAACTGCATCACCGAAGAGGTCACCGAAATCCCGCGCTCTTTTTCCAGACTCATCCAGTCCGAGGTTGCGGCCTTGTCGTTTTTTTTCCCCTTTACCGTTCCCGCGACCTGAATCAGCTGCCCGAGCAGAATCAGCTTTTCAGTAATGGTGGTTTTACCGGCATCCGGGTGGGAAATAATCGCGAAAGTGCGGCGTTTACCGACTTCCTGTTGTAAGGCTGCGTTTGACATCGTGGGTTCTTCTTCAACGGGTGCGACCCAGCCGCATTGGCGCCGGGTAAAGATGCGCGATTCTACGGTATTCTGCCGCGCTTTTCACGGCTTACGCAGCGGCGGGCTGGCTAAATCGGGGCGTCTGCTGTACCCTTCACCACCTTGCCTGAAGCGGGCCAGCCACCGTTTTGACAATAATGGCCAGCGAGCGCTAAATTCGGCTAACAACCGCAGCCAGTAAGACACGAACAGACTCCGCACCACTCCTCGGCGCGTAACCCACGAGATTCTCCATGAAATTTACTGCCCTGGGCCTGTCCCAGCCTATTCTCGACGCTATTGCTGATAGCGGATACAGCAAACCTTCGCCGATTCAGGCCAAGGCAATTCCCGCTGTCATTGAAGGCCGCGACGTGATGGCCGCCGCCCAAACGGGTACTGGCAAAACCGCCGGTTTTACCCTGCCTATTTTGCACCGGCTCGCCGAAGGCCCACGCGCCACGGCCAACCAGGCCCGCGCACTGATTTTAACGCCGACCCGGGAGCTTGCCGCGCAGGTTGGCGAAAGCGTCACCCAGTACGGAAAATACCTCCCTCTCAGTTCTAAAGTGGTTTACGGCGGTGTAAAAATAAACCCGCAGATGATGGCCCTGCGCCGGGGAGTGGATATTCTCGTCGCAACACCGGGCAGACTCCTCGACCTCCATAAACAGAACGCCATTCGATTCGACAAGCTGGAAGTGCTGGTTCTGGACGAGGCTGACCGCATGTTGGATATGGGCTTTATTCACGATATCCGCCGCATCATCAATTTGCTACCCGCAAAGCGTCAGAATCTGATGTTTTCCGCAACGTTTTCCGATGACATCCGCAAGCTGGCCAAGGGCATTGTCAACAACCCCGTTGAAGTGTCAGTCTCGCCGCCGAACAGCACCGCAGAACGCGTTGAACAGTGGATCATCCCCGTCGATAAAAAGCAGAAGCCGGCGCTGCTGACACAGCTGATTCTCGACCACAACTGGCAGCAGGTGCTGGTGTTTTCCCGCACCAAGCACGGCGCCAACAAGCTCAGCACCCAACTGGACAAAGCGGGGATTCCCTCTGCCCCCATCCACGGCAACAAAAGCCAGAATGCCAGAACCAAGGCCCTGGCCGAATTCAAGTCAGGCAAGATCCGCGCTTTGGTGGCCACCGATATCGCCGCGCGCGGGCTCGATATCAGTCAGCTACCCAATGTCGTCAATGTCGACCTGCCCAATGTTCCTGAGGACTACGTCCATCGCATTGGCCGCACCGCCCGCGCCGGCGCTTCTGGTCAGGCAGTCTCCTTGGTCAGCGCCGACGAATTTGACCAGTTGTGCGCAATCGAACGACTGATCAAGCAGTCGCTGCGCCGGGAAGAAATTGACGGTTTCGAACCTGTGCACACCTTACCAGAAGCCAGAGCTCCGCGGCCGCGGGCAGCTGCACACAAGCCGCGGCGCCCACACAGCGAACACCGCGACGGCCAGCAGCCCGCAGCGAAACGGCGACGCCATCGACGCCCAACGGGCAGCAAACCCGCCAGCACCAATAGCAGCAGGCCGCGTTAGTACCTGAAGTTAAGAGCTAGTCGGTAATACTGCGGGCGCGAACACGGCGCCCTTTTAGTTTACCCTCGCTCAAAACTTGCAAAGCCCGCCTCACCGACGCCCGACGCACGGCCACGTAGGCGCAAAAATCATAAATTTGAATCTTGCCGACGTCACTGCCTGCTATCCCGCCCGCTGCGGTGAGCGCGCCCAGAATGTCACCCGGGCGAATTTTTTGTTTCTTGCCCGCATCGAGCTGCAAACAGACCATGGAAGGCCGCTCACTGTGCCGCTCAGCTTGCCGAACCTGAGGTAGAGGCTCCTCGCGGATTGTCAGACCCAGCTCGTTTTGCAATCGCTCAATCTTGTGGGATTCCCGACCGGTAAACAAACTGCATGCCGCGCCCTGACTGCCTGCGCGCCCGGTGCGCCCTACGCGATGAACGTGCACCTCCGCATCCCGGGCCAGGTGGTAGTTGATCACCAGGTCCAGATCATCAATATCCAGTCCTCTGGCCGCCACATCAGTGGCGACCAAAACTGATACGCTCCTCGTCGCAAAGCAGGTCAACACCTGCTCGCGCTGACGCTGCTCCAGATCCCCGTGTAATGCGCTGCAACTGAACCCAGCTTCGACTAACTTCCCCGCCAACTCATCACATTCCACCTTGGTGTTACAGAACACCAGAGCAGACTGCGGTTGCCGCTGCCACAACAACGCCATCGTGGCGGCAGCCCGTTCGGCATTGTCAGCCAATCGGTAAAAATGTTGTGCAATCGTACCCTGATCATGTCCCCCCGCTACTTGCACCAACACCGGTTGCGACTGATAGCGACGCGCGATGGCCTGAATTTCCGGTGGATACGTCGCACTGAATAACAGGGTCTGCCGGTGCTGCGGGCACTTGCGGATAATCGCATCAAGGGTTTCCTGAAACCCCATTTCCAGCATGCGGTCCGCCTCGTCCAATACCAAGTGACTGACGGAATCCAGGCTCAAACTTCCCTTGTGCAGATGGTCAGCCACCCGGCCCGGTGTGCCAACAATAATATGCGCTCCGTGACGCAGAGATCCCAATTGGGGCCCCATTGGCAAACCACCACAAAGCGTCAATACCTTTACATTGTGCATAGCCCTGGCCAAGCGGCGCAGCTCCCCCGCGACCTGATCCGCCAGCTCCCGGGTTGGGCAAAGCACGAGAACCTGCGCGTTGAAATCTTTTACTTTCAGCGCCTGAAGGACACACAGACCAAAAGCCGCGGTTTTACCCGACCCGGTTTTGGCCTGCGCAATCACATCTTTCCCGGCAAGCGTCAGCGGCAGGCTCTCCGCCTGAACGGGCGTCATGCTCTGATAACCGAGGGAAGCGAGGTTATCCCGCAGCGGGGCAATTAAGGGGAGTTGACTGAATGTTTGCTCACTCAAAGGACGCGACCTGTAAAAATTAAGGGGGGATATAAACACAAAAGGGCAGAGCCTCTCGGCCCTGCCCTTTCAGAATACCGGCAGCTTGACTGCCAGTATAGTCGCCTTACAGGGCGACGATGTTCTCAGCCTGAGGACCTTTTTGGCCTTGGCTAACGGTGAACTCAACGCGCTGACCTTCAGTCAAAGTTTTGAAGCCAGAACCGCTGATTGCGCTGAAATGAGCAAAAACGTCAGGGCCGTTTTCCTGCTCGATGAAACCAAAACCTTTAGTTTCGTTAAACCATTTAACTGTGCCAGTTACTGTAGACATAATCATCTTCCTAAATACATAAGTGTTGGTGCTCCGCAGATGCGGCGCGGTTGTGCTGAAATTGTTCTATTACTTATGAATTGCGGACGAGGAAACTGAACAGAACTTCGTAAGGGCGTGCATAAATAGTAGGGCATGTTTCTAGCAGTACAGATACTACATGAGATATTAATTTTTAGAAAGCGGATTTTATCCGCAACCCGAATCTACCCTGACCAGCATATCTATAAAAAAGGGGAGCATAGCAGCTCCCCCCTCATATCGAGCCACGTAATTTTTTAAGCTTAAAGCCCAAGCAACCCGGTCAAAGTTCCAGGCAAGTCACCGAGTAGGGACTGCAGATCACTCAACACCGTTGTTGGATCAGTACCACCGGCACTCGCCAACTGTTCCAGCAGCGCTGCAAACGCCGCCGTTGGATCTTCACCACCCGGGAGTTGACTCAACAGATCGGTCAAGGCCG
>JBFEVY010000427.1:0-2004 GCA_041546665.1 Spongiibacteraceae bacterium
GGGGATGAGCTGCGCCTGATGAAGGTCGATCCCAGTCAGCATTTCACCAAGCCTGCACCCCGTTATTCCGAAGCGGCGTTGGTCAAAGAGTTGGAAAAGCGCGGTATTGGCCGCCCATCTACCTACGCCTCAATTATCTCTACCATTCAGGACCGGGGCTATGTGCGGGTTGAAAACCGGCGCTTTTACGCTGAAAAAATGGGCGATATCGTCACCGATCGTCTGGTAGAAAGCTTTAGCAACCTGCTGGATTACAGTTTCACCGCGCGCATGGAGGAAGACCTCGATACCGTTGCCTCCGGCGGTAAAAACTGGACGGCGCTATTGGATGAATTCTATAAGGAGTTCAGCAAAACGCTGTCCGAAGCAGAGCTTGCCGACGGTGGAATGCGTCAGAACCAGCCCACTGAAACAGACATACCCTGTCCGAAATGTGGTCGCAATATGCAGATTCGAACCGCCAGTACCGGCGTGTTCCTCGGCTGTTCCGGCTACTCGCTGCCGCCAAAGGAGCGCTGCAAGCAAACCATTAACCTGGTGCCGGGGGATGAATACGTCAGCATTGATGCCGAGGACGACGAAGCCGAATCCAAGGTGCTGCGCAGCAAGCATCGCTGCAAGCTGTGCAACGCGGCGATGGAGGGCTATATCGTCGACGAGGGAAGAAAACTCCACGTTTGTGGTAACAACCCGGACTGCTCCGGCTATGAGATCGAACAGGGTAGTTTCAAAGTTAAGGGTTACGACGGCCCGGTTATTGAGTGTGACAAGTGCGGCTCTGATATGCAGCTCAAGGCAGGGCGCTTCGGTAAGTACTTTGGTTGTACGAACGAATCCTGTAAGAACACCCGCAAGTTATTGCGCAGTGGTGAAGCCGCGCCGCCGAAAATGGATCCGGTGCCCATGCCCGAGCTGCAATGTCAGAAGGTGGATGACCACTATGTATTGCGCGATGGCGCGTCGGGACTATTCCTTGCAGCCAGTGGGTTTCCGCGTAACCGGGAGACTCGCGCACCTACCGTGAAGGAAATTTTGCCGCATCAGCAGGAGATCGATCCGAAATACGCGTTTCTGTTCAGCGCACCTGTTGAAGATAAGGAAGGCCGGGATACGGTGATTCGTTACAGCCGCAAAACCCAGGAGCAGTATGTTCAGAGTGAGGTCGATGGCAAGCCCAGCGGCTGGTCGGCGTTCTACGAAGGCGGCAAGTGGGTGGTACGTGAAAAAGTGGCTCGCAAGCCGGCGACGAAGAAAACGGCAGCGGGCGGCGCCAAGAAAAGCTAGAGCGTAGATTCCGTGGCGAGTTACCGTAGTCAGTGCAATTTGCACCTTTATTTTGCCGAGCAATATCTTCGCAATATGGTCAGCGATGTTGCGGACGATTGGAGCGGGCATTTTCCCCGTGCCTGCCGGGAGTCGGCGGTCTGGCAAATGCAGTTGGCCTATCAGGCGCATATTGCCGACGTGATTGTGCAGCAACCGCGTTTCTCTCTGGCCGTGCCTAACGGGGTGTTTCGCGCCAGTAGTTTTCAGGCGGCGGAATTACCACCGGAAATTATGGAAATGGCCGACCGGGAGCGAGAAGGCTGGCTTAATGCATTGATTTCCTACGCATTCCTGGAGTCGCCGGCAAGTTCCCAGGGGGCGCATGGGGGGTTGGCCCGGGACGCGTTGATCGCTTCTGACCATTTGGGAAATACTGAACTTAACGATGCCGAAGCCTGGCTTGCCGAGCTTAAATCGCTGGTGACTCGCCACCGGAGTACCCTGCAAGAATACTAATTTTGAGACCCCCTGATTGGCATCTGGGTGTCAGGGTTTGATACACTTTAACCTGACCGATGATATTGGTCTCACGCGCTACCGTATTAAGCGCTGCAATCAAGGGAGATTACGTGCTTTCATATCTGGAACTGCTTGAACTGGCTAACGGCGATATCGTATTACAGGGCCCTGAGGGTGACGATAAGCCGCTGGTTACCATCCGATTTTCTGAAGAAGCCA
>JBFEVY010000388.1:0-2856 GCA_041546665.1 Spongiibacteraceae bacterium
CCTCGTTGACGCCCAGCAATTCCACCTCGGCACCCTCCCGGCGAAACTTGATCACCACCTTGTCGAGCGCCGCCACCGCGGAAATATCCCAGAAGTGGGCGCGACTGAGATCAATCACTACTTTATCAACAGCCTCTTTGAAATCAAAGGCATCGATAAACCGGTCAGCCGAGTTGAAAAACACCTGGCCGACAACTTCGTAACGGCGCTGCAGCCCCGATTCGGCCGCCCCGGTCCGCTCACTGTTCACGTACATGAAGTGGCTGACTTTGTTGGCAAAGAACAGCGCGGCAAACAACACTCCAACCAATACACCATAGGCCAGGTTGTGTGTCATCACTACCACCGAAACCGTCGCCAGCATAATCACATTGGCCGACAAGGGTTTGCTGGGCATGGTGGTAATCGACGACCAGTCGAAGGTACCAATCGACACCATGATCATCACCGCCACCAGAGCCGCCATGGGGATTACCGCCACCCAGTCACTCAGAAACACCACCATCGTCAACAACATGCCGCCGGCAAAGAAGGTCGACAGACGCCCGCGCCCGCCCGATTTCACATTGATCACCGACTGGCCGATCATCGCGCAGCCGGCCATGCCGCCCATCAAACTGGAGAAAATATTGGCAATGCCCTGGCCCTTGCACTCACGGTTTTTATCGCTGCCAGTGTCAGTAAGGTCATCGACAATGGTCGACGTCATCAGCGATTCCAGCAAACCCACCACCGCCATCGCAGCAGAATAAGGGAAGATGATTTTCAGGGTTTCCAGATTCAAAGGCACATCCGGGAACAGAAATACCGGCAGCGTATCCGGCAATTCGCCCATATCGCCCACGGTGCGAATATCCAGCCCCAGCGCCAGGCTCACCGCCGTCATCGTCAGAATACAAACCAGCGGCGAGGGAATCACCTTGCCGACCTTTGGCAGCAGCGGAAACAGATAAATAATCCCCAGGCCTGCCGCAGTCATCACGTAAACCGGCCAGGTCACCCCGGTCAGTTCCGGCAACTGCGCCATAAAAATCAGTATCGCCAGGGCGTTGACGAAGCCGGTGACCACCGAGCGGGCAACAAAACTCATCAACTGGCCCAGTTTCAGATACCCAGCAATGATCTGCAGCACACCGCACAACAGGCTGGCCGCAAGCAAATACTGCAAGCCGTGATCCTTGACCAGATTCACCATCAGCAGCGCCATCGCCCCGGTCGCGGCGGAAATCATTCCCGGACGACCGCCGACAATCGCGATCACTACCGCAATACAAAACGACGCATACAGGCCGACTTTGGGGTCGACACCCGCAATAATGGAAAAGGCGATGGCCTCGGGGATCAAGGCCAGGGCAACAACAAGGCCAGCGAGAATATCGGCGCGGATATTCCCCAGCCAGTCTTCTTTTTTGGAAAGGAGTAACATAGTAGGACTCGACCACATCGGCGGGATGTTAAAAAGCCCCACCGCAGAATTCAGGAGAAAGCCGCGGATTCTAACAGAATACGGGACGTTTGCCGACAAACCTCCGGCGAGCCGTGCTAGACCTGCTTAGTCATCAGCGTTACCATCTCCAGCAGCTTTCAGTCTACCTTGGGCGAGTACCCCAGTTAGACTAAGTAAGTGTGAATTCAGATTTCCCCAAGGCGCATCAGGCAAGATTGTTTACCCAATGAAAAAGCACAAAGTATTTTGCATCGGCTTCCATAAAACAGGCCCAAGCAGTATCGACGTAGCCCTGCAAAAGTTGGGATTTAAAGTCAAAGGCTTTTTTGGCACCGAAGACCCCGACATTGCTGAAAATGCACTTCCTCAGGCTCTTGAGTTTGCAAAATACTATGACGCATTCCAGGATAACCCCTGGCCGATCCTCTACAAGGAATTGGACAATGCATTTCCCGGCAGCAAATTTATTTTGCTGTTACGACAACCCGACTCATGGCTAAAAAGTCAGCTAAAGCATTTTGGCGATCGCGACAATGCTATGCGCACCTGGATTTACGGCGTTGGCAGCCCGGAGGGAAACGAAGACATTTATCTCGCCCGGTACATGGCGCACAACGATGAAGTACGGGACTACTTCAAAGACAGGCCTCAAGACCTACTAATCATGGACTTATCAAAGGGCGATGGTTGGGAAATACTTTGCCCCTTTCTCGACGAAAAAATCCCAAACTCGCCGTTCCCTCACGCAAACGACGCTAAGAAGCGAGAAAAACGCAAAACGAGCAAAAATCTTAAGAACACATTTCGGCGCTTGCTAGGCTTATCAAACTAGCAAACCCCACTAGGGCGACTGCTTATAAATGTCACTCTGCGCATGAATCTGCACTGACCGGTAAACCGATATCCCTTTCCAGCAGGCGCTCATACCGACGCATCGCCTCGTCGGGAATCTTAGACAAATGACACTCCTGCTCTTTTGGCTTGCTGCGTTCCACTTCGAAAGAGTTACGAGGATATCGCACGTTCCTCATAGGCCCCTCCAACATCACTTCATTAAATGGCAGCCCAATTTGATCACACAATGCACGCAATACAGCTTCTGGTTGTTTAACCAAAGATTCAAATGACAATATTGCCGGTACTGACAAGTTTTCGAGGCTCGAACTTTCAGCCTGTAATTGCTCGACCACCTCCATGAACCTGGTCCACCTGTAGATTGCGATTCCAGCGCTCCGGCGCTCGCGTTTCATAATCGAATTGATGACCGCGTTAGGCTCCCGCAGGATACAAACCGGTTGCACCGGTGCCCGCTCAATATAATCGACTATGCTCAGCTCACTCCTCGGCATCAGGTTATAAAGTTTACGCTTTCTCAGAAAGCCACTGAAACCCACTAGGTTATTCCACCA
>JBFEVY010000066.1:0-12799 GCA_041546665.1 Spongiibacteraceae bacterium
CATCTCGCCTCGGTGATACGGGCGCTTCACAAACCCATGCTGGTGGTAAACCACGACTTTGTGGAGCCGCAGAAAATCATGTTGGCCTACGACGGTCAGGAGGCCTCTAAGAAGGCCCTGCAAATGGTGGCCGGTAGTTCTCTTTTGAAAAGTCTGCCCTGTCATCTGGTGTATGTCGGAGAGGCGGCCCAGGCCGAGGGTATTCTCAACGAAGCGTCGGCGGAATTGACCACCAGCGGCGTCAATTTTGAGGCGGTGCAATTGCACGGCCCCACGGACGCCGCGCTGTGTGAATATCAGCAACAGAACAGTATTGATTTGACGGTCATGGGGGCATTCAGTCACAACCGTCTGCGGGATATGCTGCTGGGGAGTTTTACCACCAAGATGTTGAACAAAACCCGTCAACCGCTGTTGTTATTGCGTTAACCGCGAAAGCTTGCGTGTACTGAGTCATGACCCAGGACAGCGGCATCACCACTCACCATATCAAGGGCTTTCGTCAGTCGCTGGAAACCATGCAGCGACTCGGTTTCAGCGCTGAGGAGTGCCTGCGAGGAACCGGGCTCAGCGAGGCGGATCTCGACAAGTCGGTGAGTCGCTGGGATCAGGAGCTGATTTTTAACCGCAATCTGCTGTCTCTGGCCGGTGACCCGAGTTTCGGCCTGGTATTGGCGACGTCATTCCCGATGCCCGCCTACGGCCTGTTTGGTTATGCCCTGCTGACCGCGCCAACTTTTCGCCACGCCCTTTTGATTTTCGAGAGTTACGGCGACCTCACCTATACCGTGTGTAACTTCCGTTTGGCGGTCGACGGGGCGTCGGCCAGTTTGGTGCTGCGCCCGAAGATTCCGATGCCCGACGATATCGGCAATATGCTGGTGGATCGCGATGCCGCCTGTTGCGCATTTCTGTTTACCCAAATTCTCGCGGTGGAACCCTTTCTTGATGAGGTGACCTTTACCCACAGCGGCCATGGCAAGGCGGAGAATTATCAACAGCGCTTCCATTGTCCGGCGGTGTTTGACGCCCCGCTGTGTCAGCTCCGGTTTGCGACCTCCTGGCTGGATCGCCCTCTGCCAAAGCGGGATTTTTCCGCCACTCGCACTATCTCCCAGCAATGCGAAATCATGCTGGCCCGCTACGCCAAACGGGGTGGGGTTACCGAGGGAGTGCGGCAGCGCATTCTGAACAGTCCGGGTTATTGTTTTCCCGATATCGACGCGGTGGCAGTGAGTCTGAATATGTCGGTGCGTACCCTGCGCCGCCGTCTGGAGGCGGAGGGCGGCAACTTTCGGGATATTATCGGCGGTATTCGCTTTGAGCTTGCCAAGGACTACCTGTCCAAAAGCCGGTTGTCGCTGGAGGTGATTGCCAGTCTGATGGGCTATCACGACGCCGCCGCGCTTTGCCACGCCTTTAAGCGCTGGAGCCACGGTATTTCGCCGGGGGAATGGCGAAAAAGCCAAGCCCGGGCCTCATAGGAGGCCTTAGCTGAAATCCCTCAGCGATTGGCGTATGATTTGGCAGGCAATTGTTTTCGACGTAAACATCGCGCGTGGGCAAAACGCCGGTCCGCGATGTGGCAAGGCCCGATGTTTGGCGCTTCTGGTGCGGAAATCAAAGAATAACTGGCAATAAACGAGACAGTCCCAACTCTAATCGGAGGTAATGTGATGCAGGCGGTACAGGAAATTGAGGTAACAACCGAAAGCAACGATATCGCAGCTGGATTGCGGAGTGCGTTTGAGCGTCAGCGTCAAGCCTACCTCGCTAGCCCGGTGCCCGATTTTGCGCAGCGCAAGGCCGACCTGCTGGCGCTGAAGGCCCTGATTAACGACAACCGCGACGCCATTATCGACGCCATTTGTCAGGATTATGGCAACCGCTCTCGGCACGAGAGCCTGTTTGCCGAAATCATTACCGTCACCGACGGGATCAACGGGACTATCAAGCATCTTAAAAAATGGATGAAGGTTCAGCGCCGACATATTGATGTGACCATGTTCCCCGGCGCGAAAAACCGCGTGATCCCACAACCATTGGGTGTGGTGGGGCTGATTATTCCCTGGAACTTCCCGGTGAACCTGTGCTTCAGCCAGGTCACCGCCGCGTTTGCCGCCGGTAACCGGGTCATGTCCAAAATGTCAGAGAACTCCATCAACCTGACGCGCCTGTTGATTGAGCTTGCGCCAAAATACTTCCCCGAAGAAAAGCTGATGTTCTTCGAGGAAACTGGCGGCGTTGGTATCGAGTTCTCACAAATCCCCTTCGACCTTATCGTGTTTACCGGATCCGGGCAGACCGGGCGGGCGGTGATGGCTTCTGCGGCCAAAAACCTGACCCCCGTGGTACTTGAGCTGGGAGGCAAGGCGCCGGCGATCGTGGCCCCGGATTACCCGGTAGCCAAGGCGGTCGACCGCATTATGTTCGTTAAGCAGTTCAACGCCGGGCAGATTTGTACCAATGTCGACTACGTCTTTGTGCACGAGTCGCAAAAGGACGAGTTTGTGAGCGCCGCCAAGGCCTGGGTCAAGGAGCATTGCCCGGACATCAATAGCGTGGATTACACGTCGATCATTGATGCGAGATCAGTGAAACGCCTGGAAGACACCCTGGCCGATGCGCAGGCTAAAGGCGCTACCGTTATCAATCTCAATGAGCAGCCGATTAATCATGAAGCGCGCAAGGTGCCCCTGCACCTGATTCTGGATACCCAGTCAGATATGACGATCAGCTGTCGGGAGACTTTCGGGCCGCTGCTGATGGTGAAAACTTATAGCGAAGACGCTGAGGTGATTAACTACATCAACAGCCACGACCGGCCGCTGGCGATTTACCCTTTTAGCAAGAGCAAGGCGGTTCAGCAGAAATATATCGACCGGGTGATGTCCGGAGGGGTTACTGTAAACGACGCGCTGTACCATGTTGCCCAGCACGATATTCCCTTTGGCGGCGTTGGCCCAAGTGGTATGGGGCACTACCACGGCTACGAAGGTTTTGTGACCTTCTCCAAGCTGCGTCCGGTGTTCTATCAGGCATCCTGGTCGCCAATGGAGCTGCTGCGTCCCCCTTATGGTAAATTTGCGACTACCGTCTATAACGCTATCGCCAAGATGAAGAGCTGAGTACTTGGCAGTGTTCCAGGGGCGGCTGCGGCCGCCCTTATTGTTTGTGCGTGATCTCTCATTCCTCTCTTAAAAAATTAATCATTTCTTAAGATTTACCCCGTAATTTTGCCCTGGGTGCAGCTGGAATCATCGGCGGCGTTCGGGTTATAATTATATACCCCTAGGGGTATTTCGTAGTGGCTGGTATGCCCGCCTGTTGTAGCGAATTTTTTGGAGTGAAGTTTGATGATGAAAGGCAAATCGCGAGTCATTTTTGGCGCATTTGTAGGTCTGCTGGCGCAGGGTGTTGTTCACGCTGCGGAGCCTATTCAGCCAATTGCCCCGGCGACAGGGCTTGATGAAGCCAAAGTGGAACTGGGTAAAAAGTTATACTTCGACCCGCGCTTGTCCAAGTCGGGGTTTATTTCCTGTAATTCCTGTCACAATCTCAGCATGGGTGGTACGGACAATATCTCCACCTCAGTGGGCCACGATTGGACCCAGGGGCCGATAAACGCGCCCACGGTGTTGAACTCCAGCTACAACATTGCCCAGTTTTGGGATGGCCGTGCGGCGGACCTCAAAGAGCAGGCCGGTGGCCCCATTGCCAATCCCGGTGAGATGGCATCGACCCACAAGCTGGCCGTGGAAGTATTGAGTTCTATTCCCGCGTATGTCGCGGAATTTAAAAAGGTGTTTGGCAGTGACCAGGTCAATGTGGACGAGGTTACCGAGGCTATCGCCGAGTTTGAAAAATCACTGGTGACACCAAACTCTCGCTTTGATAAGTGGTTGGGTGGCGATAAAAAAGCGCTTAACGCACAGGAGCTGGCAGGTTACGAGCTGTTTAAAAACAGCGGCTGTACCGCTTGCCATAACGGCCCTGCGGTGGGTGGCACCATGTATCAGAAGATGGGCCTGGTAAAGGCTTACGACACCACCAATCCGGCGGAAGGTCGCATTGCGGTAACAGGAAACACCACTGACAAGTTTGTCTTCAAAGTGCCAACCCTGCGCAATATTGAACTGACCTATCCTTACTTTCACGATGGCAAGGTTAAAACCCTCGCCGAAGCTGTGGATGTGATGGGGCGTATACAGCTCGGCCGGAACTTCAGCGAGGAAGAAACGGCGAAGATTGTGGCCTTCTTGAAAACCCTGACTGGGGATCAGCCGCAGATCGCGATGCCGATTCTGCCACCTTCTAATGAAAATACACCGCTGCCGACGCCTTTCTAAGGTTGCGCAGTCACACAAAAAACGGGGCAAAGAGCCCCGTTTTTTGTGGTCTGGTGGTTTTGCTGGGGGTGTTACCAAGCAAAACTGACGCTGGCAAAAAGGCTTCGCCCTGGGTTTTGGCTCGGGTTGTAGGTCCCGGGGAACAGCGCAGTATCAATGACCTGGTTCAGGGTGCGCTCGTCGGTTAGGTTTTTGCCACCCACTGTGAGCGCCCAGCCCTGAAGTTCGTGCCGCAGAGAAATATTGGCGGAAAGCGTTGTGGTTGCTGGAATACGGGTGTTGGGGTCGAGGTCCGTGTCGGTATAGTGCTCACCGCGATGTTGCACGTTCAGTGTGGTTTTCAGCAGCATATTGCCGAACATATATTCCAGCGAGGGACTGAGGGTGGCGGTGAACTCGGGTGCAAAGGCCAGGGTTTTTCCGCTCAGGTCTTGTTGTGCACCCATGCCATCTGAAATAGGCGCAGGAGCCCCGCTGTAGTCCTTATATCGTGCCCTGAGATAACCAGCTGAGGCATCAATGGTCAAGGGCGTGTAGGGCGTTAGCCACTGCAGATCGGTTTCCAGCCCCTCAGAGTACGCCGCGGCGGCGTTGGTAACGTCGAACAGCAGGCCGTTAAAGGCCAGCACCTGCAGGTCGTCAAAGTCCATGCGATACAGGGTGGCGTTAAATTTAAGGGTATTGTCCAGCAGTTGGCTGCGCAGGCCGAATTCCACAGAGCGAGCCTGTTCGGGCTCAAATTCCAGGCCTTCGCCCGTGAAGGAGATCGCATTGACACCACCACTCTTGAAACCCATCGCCGCGCTGCCATAAACGGAAATGGCGTCGGTCAGGTAATAGCTTAGCGACAGTTTCGGCGAGAGTTTATTCTCGGTGCGCTCAATGGTTCCTGGGGCGTAATCGTTGGCGCCGACGACAAGCGCCGTCAGGCAGGGCAGCAGGCCTTTGTTGGTACACTCGGAGGTTCCGGTGGGGGTCGATTTTTTGGTTTCAGCGTTATAGCGCAGGCCGGGAGTCAGTACCCACTTGTCAGTAATATCCCAGCTGACCTGACCAAAAAAGGCCACTGCTTCGGTGTCTTGGAAATAGTCGAAGCGATAGTAATCCGTTGGGCTGATCAATGCGGTCAGTTGCGGAATCAGGCTGGCGATATCTCCGCCAAGGGGATTGCCGGGTACGGTGCTGCTACCGCTCAACATTTGTTGCGCGTCCTTGGTGAGGAGGTAGGAAGCGAAGTCCTCGCCGATGCTGATATCAGCGATGATGCGAAAATCCGATTGAAAGTAATACAGGCCGGAGATGAATTGCACGCCCTGACCCAAGCCGAACAGGCTGTCGGCGCTGCCGTTAAAACGCCATTCCAGTGACGTCTGACGGTAGTCATCCACTTCGTCTAGGTTCAGCAGGTCTGCCGGGGAGACGTCGAGATCCTGGCTCTGCTCCACGTCCAGCCACGACACGCCGGCAACCAGGGTGGTGTCCAGTGAACTTAAGCCGGCAACCGGGCCGATTGTCCAGTTGCCTTTAAAGGTAATCGTGTCGGAACCCTGAAAGAGGGTGCCGTCCTTGTTGAAACTGGTTCGGAAGTTATAGGGGTTATCTTCAATTTCTGAATCGAAGTTTTGCAGATAATCGCGGGTGTCCTGGTCCAAATTCATTAATTGCCGTGGCCAGAAATTAACGTGGGTGTCGGACTGTTGCGCGATCAGTTCTGCACTCAGGTCGTCGCTGGGTTGCCATTGCAGTTTTATCCGCAGCGCGGTTTGGTCGCGGTCATCTTCTTTGCGGTTGAGAAAGGTATTTTCAAGGCGACCGTCGCGTTGCCAATCCATTGCAGAGATTCGCAAACCCAGGCTGGGGGAAAAGCGGTATCCGACTGCCGCTTCAAGGCGTTGGTCGTTAAAGTCTTCCCGCTTATAGGAAAACTTTCCTTCGCTGCCTTCCTCCGCTGGCGCGCCGCGACTGGCAACATTAAACACCCCGGCAATGGTGTTCTTGCCGAACAGGGTTCCCTGTGGCCCACGCAGTACCTCAATGCGTTCCAGGTCGTACATGGATTCGCTGAAATACCCGGGGCGGCCGAAAAAGATTTCGTCCTGTACCAAGCCCACCGCAGGCTCAAAAGAGGGATTAAAGCTATTGGTGCCGAAGCCGCGAATAAATACCTGTGGAGACGACGGGCTGGTGAATTCCACTCTGACATTGGGGACGTAGGCCGATACTTCGACAAGATCGCCTATGGCATTTTCCTGCATAAACTCGCCGGACATCGCGCTGATAGAGATGGGAACATCCTGCAGACTCTGCTGTGATTTTTGGGCGGTCACCACCACTTCCTCGATTACCCGGGCCGAGTTCGCCTGGGCTGATACTAGGGGGCTGGCAAGCGACGAAATACCCGATACGGCGGCGATCATAAATGGAATGTGTTTACGTCCGGTCATGGACTTCTCCCTTATTATTTTGTGTATAGCTAAAAAGTGGTTGCGATAAGCAGTACGCCGGTTACGAGCAGCATGGCGTATACAATTTGGCGAAACCGTTGTTCGTTTACCCGGTGGTGCAATATTTCCCCTATGACAACACCGGCGACCAGCACGGGTAGTAACATTCCTACACGGGGCAGCGAAGGTTGTAGCGTACCGTCCAGGGCAAATACCACCGTGAGCATGCCATTCAAACTCAGCCAGACGGTAATTAATGTAGCGCGAAAGGCTGATTTGGAGAGTTGTGCGCCGGACAGTGCATAAACCAGCAAGGGCCCGCCGGAGGCAAATAGGCCGTGGGTAATGCCGGCCAGAAACATCCAGCTCCGGGTCCACCACTGGCCGTGTTGACCTGCATTCAATCCTCTGAAAATACGTATTAACTCGCGTCCGGAAAACCAGATCACCAGGGCGCCAAACAGCAGTTGCAGTGTTTTGTCGCCGAGCCAGGGGCGCAGCAGGTAACCCGTTAGTGTGCCACCCACCATCAGCGGCAAGATCAATTTTAATAGGGTTGGCCAGTGAATATGCTGTCGGTGTTTTGTCGCCAGGTAGCCTGTCATACAGATGTTGAGAGGTACCAGTACTGGCAGCATTTCTTCAATGGGAAGCAACAATGCGCCCATCGAGAGTGCAATCACGATACTGCCAAAGCCGGTTATCGCCTCAATGCTATAGGCAATAAAAATAAACAGGCCCAGCCAAATCCATGGATCCATTACTTCTGTTTCTCCAGTTAAATTTGTTGCAGCTCAACGGCAAATTTGCGGCGCATCAGAGCGTGGAATAAGGTGGGTAGCAGTCGCCAGAGCAGGCTCGCTGCCCAGATGCCGCGATGGGGATAAAGGCTTGGTTTGCCCTGTTCGCAGGCTTTGACAATCTGTTTCGCCAGGGGGGCGGCCTCGCCAATACCGCCGATGGTCGAGCGAGCGTGTTTGGCGCTGCGGCCATCGCCTCCCAGCGCATTTTTTTCGATTGAGGTATTCACAAAGGCCGGGTAGACCATCAACACTTTGACGCCGTGATCCTTCTCTTCCGCGCGCAGCACTTCAAAGAACTGGCTCAGTGCCGACTTGGCACTGCAATAGGCCGCGCGGCCCAGTACCGGCATCCATCCCGCCATGGAACCGATGTTGATAATTGTGCCGCGGCTCGCCCGTAGTTCGGGTAGCAGACCGGTGGCGAGTTCCACGGGGGCTTGCCAGTCAATCGCCATCACCTTGCGGAATACCTCGGGTTGCGTTTTTCCAGCCAGTGAGCGATGTGTGATCCCGGCGTTATTCACCAGAATGTCGAGTCGACCGAGCGAGGACTTCGCTGCCTCAATGCTGGCGGCAATGCCCTCGGGCTCGGCCAGGTCGGCGGTGCAGGAAGATACTCTGTCGGGACAGCCGAGTTCCGCAAGGCGGCTGTCGAGCAGGGCGGCATCGCGGTCGATAAGCAGCAGTCGATCTCCCCGGGCAAAAAATTCCTGAGTCATCGCCCAGCCCAGCCCGCTGGCGGCACCGGTGATCAGCACAGATTTAGCCACTAGATCTGCCCCCGTTGTCGCGCGTTCTTAATGAACAGCTCAAAGGTTTCCGCGGAACTCAATTTGGGTTGGTAGCCAAATTCTTCTTTGAGGCGACGGTTGCTCAGCACTGGGCGGTAGCGCAGAAATTTCACCTGCTCGGGGGCGTAGCGACTCAGCCCCAGTTTGTAGCCCGCACTTAAGGCGGTGCGAATAAGCTGCGCTGGCAGGTTGATCAAGGGTTTGCCCAGGCGCAGTGCGACTTCGTTTATTGTAAGTGCACCGTCGCCGGCAAGATTGTAGATGCCCTCACTACATTCAAGGACACCTTTCTCAATGATCGCAACGAGGTCTTCGTCCCAGATAAACACAAAGGGCGATTTTGAACCGCGAATGCCCAGCACCCATTTCTTTTCAAAAAGATTGGTGATCTGATTGCGGGTGGTTTCGCCAATCACGGTACCGGGACGCAGTATCAACTGTTTCAGTTCCGGGTGTTTTTCGCGGATCTCCGCGAGATATTGTTCGACCAGATACTTGTGCCAAGAATAGGGAATTTCCCGGTTGCCACGCAGTGGGTCCTGTTCGTCGATCCACGAGGGGGAGTCCGCGTGGTAGCCGTAGGCAGCGCCGGAGCTAGTGACAATAAGTTGCTTTACCTTGTTCGCCAGGCAGGCCTCGACAACATTGCGGGTGCCGTTAACATCGATATCGTAGTCGCGTTGCTCGTCTTTGCTGCTTTGCAGTACCGATGCCAGATGAACGACCTGGGTGACCTCGTATTCGCGAATAATATCGTGCACCAGCGAGTCGCGAATGTCGCCGACGATGCACTTGCCGTGCTGTACGGCGGGTTCGCGGATATCGAGTCCGACCACCGTGTGAGTTTTGCTGAGGCGTTCAGCGAGTTTTGAACCGATATACCCGGCAGCGCCTGTAATTAAGATGACGTCAGACATACCGGCTCCGCAGTTTTAGACCAATACAAGGCGAGCAAGAGGCCAATAAACAAATGCCAAAAGCTCCAGAAACCGGCGATCAGCATCATGCCGCCGGCGTTGGGGAAAAAGGTGAAAATAATCGACAAGCCCAAGGCTGAGTTTTGAATGCCCACTTCCATCGTCACAGCCCGGCGCTCTGCCTGGGGTAGTCTGGCAAGGCGGCTGCTAAGATCACCCAGCAACAGTGCCGCGAAGTTTTGCAGGGCAACGAAGATCAGCACCTTGTCGGCGTATTGCACTGCGGCTTCGCGATTATTGTTAAAGGCGATAAAAACAAAAATCACAAATACCAACAGCGTTACATAACGCATAGGCTTTTCTGCGCGCTCGGCCCAGTCAGGGTGACGTTTTCCCACCGCCATGCCGAGTAGCATGGGTACCGCAAGCACCATCACCACCAGGGCGAGAAGCCCGGTGGGATCCAGGGAAATATCACGTAGCATGGGCCGGGTATAGGGATTCAAATAGCTGTAAAGCGTGAAATTCAGCGGGGTCATGATAATGGCCGCAAGACTGGACACGGCGGTCATGCTAATCGAGACGGGCACGCTGGCCCGGCCGAGCCAGGTCATAATATTGGAGAAGGTGCCCCCAGGGCAGGATGCGACCAGAATCATGCCCAGTGCCAGTTCCGGGTCGACCGCAAACCACCAGGTAAACAAGCCTGTAGCCGCCGGCAATAGGAGGAACTGCGCGATGAGTCCGGTAATTGGTGCCCTGGGGCGACGTAAAACGCGAACAAGATCCTCGCGTTTCAGGCCCATGGAGACGCCGAAAATCATGCCCGCGAGAATACCGTTCAAAACCAGCAGGTTTTGCGGGGTGAAGTTAACCTGAATATCAGCGTACATAGGGCTGACTCCATCGTCGCGCGCGACGGTGTTCGAGTTTATTATTCATTTTGACTCTGTTTTTATCGGTTTAATTAACGCTGGCGGCGCGTGTTTTGATGCCCCTGTCGAGGTCAGATTTTAAACTGGTGATATTTTCGCGCAGCGCTTTGCGGTAGCTGTCTTTGTGCACGTAGTAGGCCATGCGCTCCAGTTGCAGGTAGTTATACCCGCCGTCGAGGCGTTTGCCGTCAAAGTTGCGAATAGTGTCCTTTAGCTTACCTGCCGAGGGTTTGCCATCAGTGAGCTGGCGAATATACAGAGCCACCATTTCGGCCTGTTCGTTTCTGCCTTCCCAGCCGAGACCGGTGGCCTCGATCATCCCCATCAGGAACAGGTTGTCGCGCTGCGGGTGGAAGCAATTCAGGTACATCGACGGCGCATCTCCGCTC
The DNA here is from genome assembly GCA_041546665.1 of Spongiibacteraceae bacterium. Taxonomy (GTDB): domain Bacteria; phylum Pseudomonadota; class Gammaproteobacteria; order Pseudomonadales; family Spongiibacteraceae; genus Spongiibacter. The sequence goes on from JBFEVY010000066.1 coordinate 10,629, forward strand.
TGCCAGTTGAGAAGGGATTTGTCGATGAAGGGATAATGCAGCAGATAGCCGGTTGCCATCAAAATCAAATCGTAGTCGGCGCTGCTGCCATCGCTGAACTCAACAGTATTACCGCTGATATTGCTGATGCCTTTGCGCGCCTTGATGTCGCCGTGCCCGAGATGATGGAGCACAAGCGAGTTGATGACCGGATGCGATTCGTACATTTTGTAGCTCGGGTCGGGCAGGCCATAATCTGAGGGTTTGCCTACCACCATTCTTACCATGGCGGAATCGATTTTCTGTTTGAGTTGGCGGGGTAGCGCAGTTTTTCCGCCTAGAGTATCTGTGGGTCGGCCGCCGATGAATTTGGGCAAAAAGTAGTAGCCCCGGCGTACAGAGATGTCCACGGATTTGGCGCGGTGTACCGCATCTACCGCGATGTCGCAGGCGGAGTTTCCGCAGCCGACAACGAGTACGCGTTTGTCAGCAAAAACGTCGGCGCTTTTATACTGCGCGGAGTGCATCAGTTCGCCGCTAAATTGCCCTGGTAGGGATGGCATATTGGGCTCGTGCAAGGTCCCGTTGGCAATCAATACGCCGTCGAATTCTTCAACTTTACGGTTGCCGTCCTGTTCTGAAGTCAGAGTCCAGCCGCCCTGTGCGTTGGGAGTCACTTCGAGAACGCGGGTGTTAAAGCGGTAGTCCGCGTAGAGATTAAAATGCTTGGCGTAGTTACGGAAATAAGTCCGCAGTTCAGCGTGATGGGGGTAGGCTGGCCCCGCCTCCATCGGAAACTCTGCGTACTCCGTCATATGTCGGGACGAAATCAAGTGTGCTGATTCGTACATCGTGCTGTGGGGATTGTCGATATCCCACAGGCCGCCCACATCGGAGTGCAGCTCAAAGCCAACAAAAGGGATATCATATTTTTTCAGGTTGCGGGCAGTTGCCAGACCCATTGGGCCGGCTCCGATAACGGCGTACATAAGCAGATTCCATTTAATTTGTTATGATTCCGACAAGAATAATGATTTATCGCAAGAAAGTGATGGCTTTTTCGGGACCACAGTAGGGGCGATTCAGGACAATGACAGAGCAAACCTCCGTAACCATGTCCTATACCCGGGGCATACTGCAGGCTGCCGAGCGGCAAGGCCTGGTGCTGCCTGATGAGCTGCGCGAACGCGCCTGTGCCGAAGAGCGGACGCCCATGGCTCTGCAGGATGAGATCTGGGAGCACTATTGTTCAGCGGCGGGTGACCCGCTGGCCGGGCTTAAACTGGGCTTGAGCCTGCAAGTCGGTCACCTCGATCTGGTGGGGATGCTGCTGATGAGCTGCGAAACCCAGGGTGAGGCGCTTGATCTGCTTCTCGATTACCATCCCATTGTAGGCGAGGGGGGCGACTTTTCGCTGCATTATCAGGGCGAGTATTGCCTGCTCGCCTACGAACCCTTTTACCAGGTGCGCCGCCGTGAACGGGTTGATGCTGTGCTGTCTTGCGTGCTGAATATGGCGCGCTGGGTTACCGGCAATCGCTTTGAGGTAAAGCACGTTCAGTATGTGGCATCGGCCCCGGGCAACCGCGGCGATTATGAACAACTGCTCGGCGCTCCGGTACTGTTCGATGCTGCGAGCAATGGTCTGGTATTCGAGCCCGCTTTGCAGGCGACGCCGCTGATACAGGCCAATTCGGCGATGCGGGATCAGCTACGAGTGCTCGCGGACCAGATGCTTGCCGAGTTGGAGCGAATCGGCCTCAGCGCCCAGGTACAGGCGTTGATCTGCCAGCACCCCGGTTGGGGTAAGGAGCGCATTGCCGACCAGCTGGGGATGAGTGGCCGCCATCTGGTGCGCAAACTCCAGGAGGAGGGAGCAACTTTCAAATTATTGCGAAGCCGGCTATTGCAGCGCCTTGCCGAGGAGCAGTTGCTTGCTGGCGCAGCGGTGGCGGATATTGCAGAAAAACTGGGTTTCTCCGATGAGAGCGCCTTTAGTAAGGCGTTCAAACGCTGGGCAGGTCAGACGCCCGGGCAATACCGCGACAGCGTCTGAGCCTTACTGTAACTGATCGACGATGCAGGCTTCGGAGGGGAGGTTCGGGTCGATGGCGCACTCGAAGTACGGCAGTGTTTCATTGTAGGTGCCATCCAGCATTTTACGCAGATTCAAAAATGCGGTCGCCATTACC
>JBFEVY010000363.1:0-3357 GCA_041546665.1 Spongiibacteraceae bacterium
GCCAATTCTCACTGATTCCGGCGGTTTTCAGGTCTGGAGCCTGGGCAAGCTGCGCAAGATCAGTGAAGAGGGCGTCTCCTTTCAATCACCGGTCGATGGCAGCAAAGTATATCTCGACCCAGAACGCTCAATGCAGGTTCAACGCGAGCTGGGATCGGACATCGTAATGATATTCGATGAATGCACGCCGTATCCCGCTACGGAAAAGCAGGCTGAGGAGTCCATGGAGTTGTCCCTGCGTTGGGCGGCGCGGAGTAAAGCAGCGCATGCCGGCAACGATGCCGCGCTGTTTGGTATTGTTCAAGGTGGCATGTACCCCGAATTGCGGCAGCGCTCCCTTGCCGGGCTGCGGGAAATTGGCTTCGACGGCTACGCCATAGGTGGTTTGTCAGTGGGTGAACCCAAGGACGAAATGCTAATGGTGTTGGACAGCCTGGCGCACGATATGCCAAAGGACCGGCCCCGCTATCTGATGGGGGTGGGCAAGCCTTCGGATATTCTGGAAGCGGTGATGCGCGGTGTGGATATGTTTGACTGCGTAATGCCAACCCGCAATGCCCGCAACGGCCATTTATTTACCTCGACCGGGGTGATAAAAATTCGCAACGCCGCCCATAAACGCAGTGATCAGCCGCTGGATGCCAATTGCGATTGCTACACCTGCCAAAATTTTTCCCGCGCGTATCTTCACCACTTAGATAAATGTCGCGAAATTCTTGGGGCGCAGCTCAACACGATCCACAACCTGCGTTACTATCAAAATCACATGGCGGGTATTCGGCTGGCGATTGAGCAGGGCAAACTGAGCGTGTTTGCCCAGGAGTTCTACGAAAGTCAGAATGACCGCGGAAGTTGATGGCCGCCGCTGCACCGCCTGATTTTTGCCATTAGCGGGAGATAACCAATGTACAAACTGGTTTTTTTCGTTCCGGTCACCCACCTTGAGCCGGTCAAGCATGCTGTGTTTGCTGCAGGTGCGGGGCGTCAGGGAGATTACGATCAATGTTGCTGGCAAACCCTTGGCTACGGTCAGTTCAGACCATTAGAGGGTGCGAAGCCCTATGTCGGTACGCACAATACACTTGAGACGGTGCCGGAATACCGGGTGGAGCTGCTCTGCAGTGAAGCAGATATTAAAGATGTGCTGAGTGCGCTAAAACGGGCGCATCCCTATGAAGAGCCTGCGTTTGATGTCATCCCGCTGGCAAACATCGTTTTATAGGAAGGAGTAAAACCCATGCTGTACCAACTTGAAGATCGCCAGGTCAAACTGGAAGGCGAGGGCCACTACGTGGCAGAAAACGCGACCGTAATCGGCTCGGTCGTGTTAAAGGAGCAGGCCAGCATCTGGTTTAACGTTGTCATTCGCGGCGACACCGAAGAAATTCGCATCGGCGCGCGAAGCAATATTCAGGATGGTAGCATCCTGCACACTGATTTTGGCTTTCCCCTTGTTATCGGCGAGGATGTCACCGTCGGACACAAGGCAATGCTTCACGGCTGTACGATCGGTAATGGCAGTCTGATTGGGATTAATGCGGTTGTGCTTAACGGCGCCAAAATCGGCAAAGGCTGCTTGATTGGGGCGAATGCTTTGGTGACCGAGGGCACAGAGATTCCTGACGGTGCTCTGGTTATGGGGGCGCCGGCCAAGGTAAAACGGATGCTTACCGAGGAAGAAAAACACAATCTGCTGCTGTCGGCCAGCCACTATGTTGAAAACGCACGTCGCTTTAACAGCGACCTGTTACGGCCGCAACGAGGTACCGAGTTTGAGCTCTGAGTTGCCGAAGAACGACGCTGAAAAGCCGGTCGTCTCGCCCTGTATTTCGGTGTGCGTTCTGGATGAGCAGGACGTGTGTACCGGCTGTTTTCGCAATGTGCAGGAAATTACCGACTGGTCTGAGATGAGTAATGCGCAGCGTCGCGAGGTTGTTCGCGCCGCAAACGCCCGCAGCAAGGCCTACTTCGGTTTGTAGTCCCTGTTATCTTCGGCCTAGGCGCGGACACCGCGTTTTAGGGCGAAGGAACGCACCGACTGAATGAGATTGCCCTTCATTTCGATAATTTCGAAGCGATAGCGGTCGATGCTTACGCCAACCTGGGCCTCAGGGAAGGATTCAAGCTGTTCCAGGAGCAGGCCGTTGAGGGTTTTGGGGCCGTCAGTAGGCAGCTCCCATTTCAGGGCCTTGTTGATGTCCCGAATGGTGGTGGTGCCATCGATAACATAGCTGCCGTCGGGCTGATGCGTAATATCGTCGGCATCGGTGCTGAGGTTGGAAGTGAATTCACCGACGATTTCTTCAAGCAAATCTTCCAGTGTCACAATACCTTGCATTACGCCGTATTCATCTACCACTATGCCCATGCGCCGCTTCTGCTTCTGGAAATTCAACAGCTGGGTATTGAGGGGCGTACCCTCTGGAATAAAGTAGGGCGGGCGTATTGATTTCAGAAGGCGGTCCCGCTGAACCTGCCCCTGCGGGTCGACGCTGTTAATAATATCGCGCTGGTGAAGGATGCCGACAATATTGTCGATGTCATTCTCATACACCGGGATGCGGGTAAATTCGGCGTCCCGCAGCTTATCGATAATCGTCGCAGTATCGGCCTCAATGTCGATGCCAAATACCTCGTTGCGGGGAATCATAATATCGTCGACGGTGATTCGCTCCAGGTCGAGGATATTCATCAACATGCCTTTGTGAGCATTGGGGATAAAGCGCCCGGCCTCACCCACAATGGTTCTTAGCTCCTCCAGGCCGATATGTTCGCTGGCGTCATTTTTTTCCACGCCACTGAGTCGAAGAACAAAGTGCGTTACGTGACTGACCAGCCAAATTACCGGGAACAGTAAGGTCTTCAGTGGCAGCAGGAAGTGGCTTACAGTGTAGGCGACCGCTTCTGATTTGTAGGCCGCAACAGTTTTGGGAATAATCTCTGCGAAGATAAGAAATACCAACGTAAGCAGGATGGAGGCCGGGACAACGGCGTTATCGCCATAGAGACGTATTGCCAATACGGTGGTTAATGCTGCGGCGAGATTATTGGCGAGGTTGTTACCGATCAAAATCGTGCTGATCAGGCTATCTGGTTCCTTGAGCAGCTTGGCGGCATTTTTGGCGCCGCGGTGCCCGGTCTTGGCGCGATGCCGGAGACGGTAGCGATTTAGGGACATCATGCCGGTTTCTGAGCCAGAGAAAAAACCGGAAAGGATAATGAGCGCAGCTAACAGCCCGAAAAGAAAACCCAGCGGTGCCTCGTTCAAAAAGCCCTAAACTCCCGAGAAAAAAATCAGTGTCAATCTTGAAGAAAAACCGCCTGCAGCACAAGCCGCCAGGCTCATAAGTTAGGGGC
>JBFEVY010000054.1:0-14046 GCA_041546665.1 Spongiibacteraceae bacterium
GAATTTGGCGTCACCATAAATGTGGTGACGCCTATCGACGCTGCGGTGGATTCTGCTGTAGGCTCTTACCAGAATTTTATGGGCGCGCCGAGAGAACTGGGTATGACGACGCGGCTTCTATTTTTTATAACAATAACACGAGGTTAAAGAATGGTGGCGGGCCGCTTTCATATTTTATTTTTCGCTCTTCTTCTAGCAGGAAAGGCAGGTGCGCTGGAACTTAAACCCGGCGATCAATTGCCGCGCCTTGAGATAGAACAAGGCGGCGAGTTACTGCTTACGGGCGATACTCGAAGTTACACCCCCTGGAGTGTAGAGCAATATAAGGATCGGGTGGTGCTGCTGGAATACCTGGCGGGGCATCCGACGAGTAAAGGGCTTTACCAGCCAGTGAATGATGCTTTGGAGGAATTGAACCTCGACCCCAAGCAATTTCAGGTTACGGCCATTATTAATCTTGCCGACGCAATTTGGGGGACTCAGGGTATTGTTGTTGACGAAATTGTCGCAAGGAAACAGCGCTATCCCCAGGCCAGTTTTATTGTTGATAAGAAGGGCGTAGGTCAACAGGCCTGGAATATTCAGCGTAAGTCCGGCGCGATTATCCTGATCGACGCCGCTGGTGAAGTTCTGTTCTTCCAGCAGGGTGCGCTGACAGAGGCCGATATCGGTCGGTTGATGCTGAGGATCGAAAACTCGATTCGTGACCACAATCAATCCTAGCTTAGCGGGCTCCGCTAGGTAGCAGTGCCTCGCTTAGCCGTTTATTTCGGCCTTTGCAGGCGCTGTTCCGCTTCCGCGATATGGTGGCTGGCCTTGGCCACTGAATCCGGATTGAGGGAGATCGAGTCGATACCGCACTCCACCAAAAACTCTGCAAATTCAGGGTGGTCTGACGGTGCCTGGCCACAGATACCCACCTTGCGGCCAAATTGATGGGCGACTTCAATTACCTGCGCAATCATGCTCTTGATTGCCGGGTCACGGGCGTCGAACATGTATTTGAGTTCGGCGGATTCCCGGTCGATACCGAGCACCAGCTGGGTGAGGTCGTTGCTGCCGATGGAAAATCCGTCAAAGCGCTGGGAGAAGGCCTCTGCGAGAATCACATTGGAGGGAATCTCGCACATTACATAGACCTGCAAGCCGTTATCACCGCGCTGCAGGCCGGCATCAGCCATCACCTCCAGCACCTTGTCCGCTTCGTCGGGGGTGCGGCAGAAGGGAATCATCACGACAATATTGTCAAAGCCCATTTCTTCACGGGCGCGTTTAATTGCCTGGCATTCCAGCGCGAAGGCTTCCCGGTACAGGGGGTGGTAGTAGCGGGAGGCACCGCGCAGCCCCAGCATGGGGTTTTCTTCCGTCAACTCAAAGAACTCGCCACCCAGCAGGCCGCGATATTCGTTGGATTTAAAGTCGGACATGCGCACGATGACGGGATTCGGGTAGTGTGATGCCGCAATTTTGGCCACCCCAAGAGCGAGGGTGTCGACGAAGTAGTCGGGCATATTGTCATAGCCGCGACTGAGTTGCTTGATCGCGTTGAGGGCGACGGGGTCGGTGACTTTCTCCGGGTGAATCAGCGCCATAGGGTGGGCTTTGATCTGACTGGTGATAATGAACTCGATGCGGGTCAGGCCAATACCCGATACGGGTAGCTTCCACCAGCGCAGGATGCCATCCGGCATGGCGGCGTTGATCATCACTTTGGTACGGGTGGTGGGGATGTCGTCAACATGGGTTTCAGTGGTGTCGAATTTCAGCGCGCCGGCATACACCTTACCGTTGGCGCCACCGGAAGCGTCCAGAGTGACGAGCTCCCCTGCCGTCAGTACCTGGGTGGCATCGCCGGTGCCGACGATAGCCGGTACTTTTAACTCGCGGCTGACGATGGCGGCGTGACTGGTGGCGCCGCCGCTGTTGGTGATGATGCCCGCCGCGCGGCGCATTACCGGAACCCAGTCCGGGTCGGTGCGCTCGGTTACCAGAACCCCGCCTTCGGGGAAGCTGTCAATTTCTGTGGGGCTGTGCAGAATGCATACCGGGCCGCAAGCGATGGCGCTGCCGACGCTGGCCCCCTCGGTGAGCAGGTTGCCTTTTTCCTTGAGTTGGTAATTGACCAGCACGCCGCGGTCCTTGCGGGACTCGATGGTTTCCGGGCGCGCCTGCAGAATCGCGAGTTGGCCGTTGAGGCTGTCCTTGGCCCACTCCATATCCATGGGTTTGCCGTAGTGCTGTTCGATACTTGCGGCCCAGCGCGCCAGAGTGAGAATTTCCTCATCGTTGAGCACGAGTTGCTGACGCTCCGCTTCGCTGGTCTCGACGGTGGCGGTTGGCGCCTCCGCGCTCTCCGCATAGATCATTTTGACTTCTTTGCTGCCACATTGCTTTTCAATAATGGGCTTGAGTTGGAGATTGTCCAGCAGGGGCTTGTAAACCATAAATCGATCGGGGGTGACACTGCCCTGGACGACGGTTTCGCCCAGACCCCAGGCGCCGTTAATCAATACCACATCGGGAAAGCCGGTTTCGGTATCGAGGCTGAACATGACTCCTGAGGCTTCAGACTGGATCATTTGTTGCACACCCACTGACAGCGCGACCTGGTCGTGGGCGAAGCCCTGGCGCTCGCGGTAGACAATCGCGCGGTCGGTATACAGTGAGGCAAAGCATTTCCGGCAGGCCTCAAGCAGGGCCTGCTCGCCGCGGATATTGAGGTAGCTTTCCTGCTGGCCGGCAAAGCTGGCTTCTGGAAGGTCTTCTGCGGTGGCGGAGCTGCGCACGGCAACGGCGATATTGTCGTGGCCGAGTTTCTGGCACAGGCCTTGATAGGCGCTGGCGATGGCACCGGCCTGGGCGTCGTCAAAGTGCCCGCCAAGAATCAGCTGGCGTATTGCGTCGCCGGTTTCGGCAAGGCTCTGATGACCTTCGCCATAGGCTTTGAGTTCCCGGTCAATTCCGCCTTGTAATTGGTTGTTTTGCAAGTAGTCCCGGAACATCTGGGCGTCAGTGGCAAAGCCGGGCGCGAGATGGATGCCCTTGCTGCTGAGGGCCTGGATCATTTCTCCCAGGCTGGCATTCTTGCCTCCCACGCGGGGGATGTCACCGATCGAGATCTGCTCGAACCACAGAATCTGGGTATCCGACATGGGGGTTTTCCTCCCTTCCTGATCGATCAATCTGAACGAAGATACTGCCCTGAAGCTCGGCGGGGCTTTTAGGTTCTCAGTTTCGCGTGAACCATCGCCACGAAGTATTGAGCGTGGTCAAAATTACTTCAGTTAATGCCGCGCGAGTGACCTTGTCGGGCGCTTCCGGGTTTTATCTTTAGATTGTTTAACACTATAGTCCAAGGATAGGAAAACGGTGACGAGCAGTGTGTTATGCAAACAGAAATTCTGCTGGCGGAGCATCTGGATGCGCTGATTCGGGCGCTGAATCAGGCGGGCTATATGGTCATTGGCCCGGTGCGCGACGAGGCCGCCATCGTTTACGATGAGGTGCATTGCGCGGAGGATCTGCCCCAGGGCTGGCTGGATGAGCAGGAGAAAGGCCACTATCGCCTGTTGCCCTCCGGAGACAATCGCTATTTCGGCTACACCGTTGCCGCCAATGCCTGGAAGAAATTCTTGAATCCACCGGAGCGCCTGCTGTGGCGGGCCCGGCGGGTAGGGGGGCAAATCGAATTTGTGCCCCAGTCGGCACAGGCTCCCAAACTAGCCTTTTTAGGCGTACGCAGCTGCGAGTTGCATGCGATTCGTATTCAGGATGAGGTGTTTATTCACGACGCCCACCGGGATGACGACTACAACAGCCGGCGCCAACACTTGCTGACGGTGGCGGTGAACTGTACCCGCGCTGCGGCAACCTGCTTCTGCGCGAGCATGGACACCGGTCCTGAAGTCAGCCTGCCGAGTGATCTTGTTATGACCGAAGTTGTTGCTGAAGACAGCCACTACTTTGTGATTTCGGCGGGAACCGAAGCCGGACAGGCAGTCAAGGATGGCTTGCCGCTGCGCCCAGCGAGTGATGACGAAAACGCGGCGGCTCTGGCCGGCATCGACGCTGCACGCTGGCAAATGCAGAACGGCCCGCGGTTTTTCGACAATAGTGATACCAAGGCACTGTTATACCGCAATCTGGAATCGCCAGTGTGGGATGAGGTGGCCGAGCGCTGTCTCTCCTGCGCGAACTGCACTCTGGCGTGTCCAACCTGTTTTTGTTCCGAGGTGGAAGATACCAGCGATTTAAGCGGCGAGCACGCGGAGCGCTGGCAGCGTTGGGACTCCTGTTTTAATGGTGATTTTAGCTATATTCACGGCGGGCCGGTGCGGGATAGCACCGCGTCGCGCTATCGCCAGTGGATGACCCACAAGCTGGCGACCTGGGTTGACCAGTTTGGTCAGTCAGGTTGTGTGGGTTGTGGCCGCTGCGTGAGTTGGTGTCCGGTGGGTATTGATATTACCGAGCAATTGCAGCGGCTTCGGGAGGGTGAGTCCTCATGAAAAGCGTGGCGCAGTTTGTGCGCGAGCACAGCCTGTTCGAGGGTATGGATGCCGGGCAGGTGGATTTTATTGCCGGTTGTGGACAGCTGCAGCGCTCCGCCGTGGGTAACTACCTCACGCGTGAAAACGACCCGGCGGATTGTTTTTACCTGTTACTGGAAGGGCGGGTTGCCATAGAAACCCATCGCCCCAATCAGCCGGCGGTGCCACTGCTGACTTTGAACGCCAATGATGTGGTGGGCTGGGCTTGGTTGATTCCCCCTTATCGCTACCAGTTTGATGCCCGCGCGGTGACCCCCTTGCGTACAGTGCGCCTCGACGCTCGCTGTATCCGTGATAAATGCGAAACCGATCCGACGCTTGGTTATGAACTGCTCAAGCGTCTCAGCGCGGTAATGTTGTCACGCTTGCAGTGTGCTCGAATTCAGTTGCTGGACCTCTACGCGAATCCCTCGACCGGCGGGAAGGTGCCATCGCGATGAATACTCCTCGGGTCTTTACAGTATTGGAACGGCGCCCAGATACCCATGATACGGTGACGCTGACCATCGGCCCTTCAGACGGTCAGCCGCTGCCTGGGTTTACGCCGGGCCAGTTCAATATGCTTTACAGCTTTGGTGCGGGGGAGGTGCCTATCTCCTTTAGTGGCATGCCAAGTCTGCCTGATACCTACACCCATACGTTGCGGGTAATGGGAAAAGCCACAGCGGCTCTGGCAGCCCTAAGTCCGGGTGACCAGCTAGGTGTACGCGGCCCCTTTGGGCGCGGCTGGCCGATGGCGGAGTTGCGCGGCAAACACGTGGTAGTGGTGGCCGGTGGGCTGGGATTGGCACCGCTGCAACCGGTACTGGAGGCCCTGGCGGCCCAGCCCGAGCACTATGCCGGCAGCCAATTGTTTTATGGCGGGCGGCGCCCCCAGGAGCTGCTTTATACCGAGCGCTTGGCCGCCTGGGCTGAACAGTTTGAGGTGCAACTCAGTGTCGATCAGGCCGATGCCAATTGGCAGGGACATATCGGTGTGATCACGCAATTACTGGCAAGCAGCCGACTTTCGACTGACAACACGGTGGCGCTGGTCTGTGGCCCCGAAATTATGATGCGGTTCACCGTGCAGGCGCTACAGCAGCGAGGCCTGGCGGACTCGGCTATTTATTTGTCGATGGAGCGCAATATGCACTGTGCGATCGGTCACTGCGGGCACTGCCAGTGGGGGCCGAATTTTGTTTGTAAAGACGGACCGGTTTTTTGTTTCGCCGACATTGCACCATGGTTTTTCCGGAGGGCCGTGTGATGGACAAAGCCAAGGTTGCGGTGTGGAAGTTCACCTCCTGCGATGGTTGCCAGTTGAGCCTGCTCGATTGCGAAGACGAATTGTTAACCGTCGCTGAGCATGTCGAGCTGGCCTATTTTATGGAAGCAAGCAGTAGACAGGTACCCGGCCCCTACGCGCTGTCGATTGTAGAGGGTTCAATCTCGACTCCGGAACAGCTGGAGCTGATTCAGACCGTGCGGGAACAATCCCAATTTTTATTGGCTATCGGCGCCTGCGCCACCGCTGGAGGTATTCAGGCACTGCGGAATATGGCGAAGGTCGAGGACTATATTCAGATCGTTTACGCCCATCCCGAATACATCTCTACCCTGGAGACCTCGACCCCCATCAGTGATCACGTTACGGTGGATTTTGAATTGCGCGGCTGTCCGATCAATAAACACCAATTACTTGAGGTGATCAGCGCCTTTCTGAATCAACGCCGTCCGCGTATTAGCGAAAACGCAGTCTGTGTGGAGTGCAAGCGTAGCGGCACAGTTTGTGTTGCGGTAAGCCGGGGCGAAGCCTGTATGGGCCCGGTGACCCAGGCGGGGTGCGGCGCACTGTGCCCGAGCTATAACCGCCCTTGCTACGGCTGCTACGGTCCCAAGGAAAACAGTAATCCGGATGGCCTCGCACAGTGGTGGCGTGGCGTTGCGGGGGTGGATACGGTGAAAATTATCGAGAATCTGAGTAACTATAATAGTGCGGCTCCTGCGTTTTACGATGCCGCCGAAAAAATACGTCAGGGGTAGAGCGTGACGGATAAAACCAAGACCATACGTGTTGACTACCTTGCCCGGGTGGAAGGCGAGGGGGCGCTGTACATTCGTTACGACGACAACAGCGTGCACGACGTCAAACTGAAGATTTTTGAGCCACCGCGTTTCTTTGAGGCCTTCCTGCAAGGACGGGACTACACTGAAGCGCCGGATATTACCGCCCGTATCTGTGGTATTTGCCCGGTGGCCTACCAGATGAGTGCGGTCCATGCGATGGAGCGGGCGCTCGGTATTGAGATCGAACCGGGTATAGCGCAGTTGCGGCGCCTGCTTTATTGCGGCGAGTGGATAGAAAGCCATGTGCTGCATATTGCCATGTTGCACGCGCCGGATTTTCTCAAACTCGACAGCGCGGTGGACATGGCCAAACTGCATCCCGAGATTGTCCAGCAGGCGCTGTCGCTAAAGAAAACCGGTAATGCCATCGTCAGCCTGTTAGGTGGTCGGGAAATCCACCCGATCAATGTGCGCGTCGGCGGCTTTTACAAACTGCCGGGTCGAGAGCAACTTGCCGCCCTGCGCGCAGATCTGGAGGGTGCCCTTGTGCAGGCTATGGCGCTGGGGAGGTGGGCGGGAACTTTGTCGGTACCGGATTTTGACCGCCACCAGCAGCCCTATCTGTTTGTCGCACTGCACAACGATCAAGAATATCCGACGAGCACCGGCAGGCTGGTGTCCAGTGCCGGTTTGGATATTGATGCTCCGGAATTTGAGCAACACTTTATCGAACAACACGTGGAACACAGCAATGCACTGCACTGCTTATTGAATGGCGAACACGCGTATTTTGTCGGTCCGATGGCGCGTTTTAATCTGAATTTTGACACCCTGTCGCCAATGGCAAAAACACTCGCCGCAGAGCTGAAACTTGAACCGCCTTATGTGAACCCCTTTGGCAGTATTCTTGTGCGCTGTGTCGAGGTGGTGCACGCGGTCGAAACCGCAATGACGCTGATTGACCACTACACTAAGCCTGCAAATGCCTTTAGTGCCGTTGGGAAAGTGAAGCCTGCCACAGGTTGGGCCATCACCGAGGCGCCGCGGGGGATTCTCTATCACCGCTATGAACTCGATGAAAAAGGTAAAATTCAACAGGCCAAAATTGTGCCGCCTACCTCGCAAAACCAAAAAACCATTGAAGACGATTTGCGCTTGATGCTGCCGGCACTGATGCAGCTCAGTGAAGAGGAGCTGCGACACCGCTGCGAACAGGCGATTCGAAATTACGACCCCTGTATTTCCTGTGCGACACATTTTCTGCAACTGAAGTTGGACAAACAGTGAGTCGCAACATGCAGTCTCCTTCACAGGCATTGGTGATTGGTCTTGGCAATCGGTGGAGCGGGGACGATGCCGTTGGGCCGCTCGTGATTGAGGGCTTGCGCGCGCGGGGCGTCGATTCAATGGAATTGCTTATGGGGCCGGCCGATACGCTTTCCCTTATCAATGCCTGGACGGGATTTGAAAAAGTCGTTCTTGTTGATGCCTGTTGCGACGAATCGCGGGATGACGGTACGGTGGTTTGCATTGACAATGCCCTGCAAAACCCCAGTGTTTTGCAATCACTGCAACATCCGACCTCTAGTCATATTATCGATCTGGAACAGGCGCTGAACATGAGTCTGGCGATGGGCAATGCGCCGGATCAATTGCTGATCTACGCGGTGGTTGCCTCTGACTTTACTCCCGGATCGGAACCCAGCGGACCGGTACGGACAGCGGTAGAGCAATTGGTAGCGCGATTGGCGGCTTACTAGCAAATGGTCTTGTACAACACAGATAATTTACGGATACCGGTTTATGCACGAACTTTCACTACTCAGTGACCTACTTAAAAAAATTCGACAAATCGCGTTGGAACAGCAACCCAATCGCATCAAGACCGTTACCGTGGAGCTGGGGGCGCTTGCGCATATTTCGGCAGCGCATTTTCGCGAGCATTTTGATGATGCGGTTGCGGGAACCGAACTGGCCCAGGTCGGCCTCGACGTTGAATGCAATGAGGATATTCATGCGCCGACGGCGCAGGACATTATTTTAAAAAGTGTCGAGCTGATAACGGAAGATGCCTGAACCGACGCGTTCTGACGAAGTCACGGCGCAGAATGGCGCTGTACAATGCTGGCACATGGTGGTGGCCGGCACGGTGCAGGGGGTGGGATTCCGCCCGGCGGTACAGCGCCTGGCCGTGCGCTGTGGGCTGAGCGGCTGGGTGGCGAACAGTGCCGCAGGTGCGGAGATACACGCCCAGGGTACGACGGATAAGTTGGATCGCTTTCGCGATGGCCTTGCCGCAGTGCCGGCGGCGATAAAAATTACTGGCTTGTCCACCCGTGTTGTGCCTCTGTCGCGCTATTCCGGTTTCGCTATCCGGGAAAGTCTTGCTGGTACGGATCGCGCTGCGATAACAATTCACAATGATCTCGCCCCCTGCGCGGCCTGCTTGCGCGAGTTTCACGACCCGCTGAATCCTCGCTATCACTACCCCTTTATCAGCTGTACGGAGTGTGGGCCGCGCTGGTCGATACTTCGCCAGTTTCCCTACGACCGAGAGCAGACCAGCTATGCGGCGTTCCTGCCATGCGTGCACTGCGCAGAAGAATACCGCGACCCTGAAAACCGGCGCTATCATCACCAGACGATATCCTGTCCGCAGTGCGGCCCAGCCCTACGTCTTGTCGATCGCTGGGGCAAGGCGCTGGCCGCTGCCGGGGATTGTCTAGTGGCTGCGGCGCAGCAACTGCAAGACGGGCAGATTATTGCCTTAAAAAGTGTTGGCGGCTTTCAGTTGTTAGTGGATGCGCGGAACCCGAATGCCGTAGCGCGCTTGCGTGCGCGAAAGCAGCGGCCCGCTAAACCGCTGGCGGTGATGTTTGCCAATATGGCGCAGCTTGAACACTACTGTGTGGCCAATGAGCTTGAGCGACAGGCGCTCGTTTCTGCTGAGCGTCCTATTGTTTTGCTGAAATCGCGGGATCTGTTGCCGGAGGAGGTTGCGCCGCAACTCGCTACCCTTGGTGCGATGTTGCCGCCCTCGGCATTGCATGAGGCTTTGGTTCAGCATTGCCGGGTGCCACTGGTAGCGACCAGCGGCAATCGCAGCGCTGAACCCCTGTGTATTGAAAATGACGATGCCATGGAAACCCTGGCGGAGATCGCGGATGGTTTTTTAATTCACGACCTGGAAATTGCACAGGCGCTGGACGATTCGGTGGTCCGCGTGATCAACGGCCAAGCACAGTGCCTGCGCGGTGGGCGGGGAATGGCGCCCTATGTATTGCGCGGTGTGACGACTAATGTATCGAGTGGTGCGGCGCCGATGGCGAAACCCGTGTTGGCCCTGGGAGGGCATCAAAAAAATACCCTCGCCGTTGCTCTGCCAGAGGGCCTGTGTGCAAGCGCGCATATTGGCGATCTGGACAGCGAGGCGAGCCTGCAGCGTTTCGGTGAAAGCGTTTTGCGGTGGCGGGCATTGGCGGGTTGTGAAGACGCGGCACTGGTTGGCGACCTGCACCCGGACTATGGCAGTAGCGAATGGGCGCAGCAGTCGGGGAAGCCACTGCGCGGGGTGCAACACCATATAGCCCATTTTTTCAGTGCGATGGCGGAGCATGGCTATCGCGGTCCGGCACTCGGTATCGCCTGGGACGGTAACGGTCTGGGCAGCGATGGCAGTCTTTGGGGTGGGGAGTTTTTTGTTTGGGATGGGCATGCGACGGTTGAGCGCGTGGCTCATTTTCGGCATTTTCGCCTACCCGGCGGGGAGGCTGCGATCAGAGAGCCACGCCGCCAGGCCTTGGCTTTATTGACTGAAATTGATGCGTCTATCCCAACCTCGCTCAGGGCAGCGTTTAGTGACAGCGAGTGGGTTAACCTGCAGAAACTGTTGGAGCACGACCTGAATTGCCCTGCGACCAGCAGCGTTGGCCGCCTGGTCGATGCGGTCGCGGCATTGTTGCTGGGGTGCTTTGTGAATCGCTTTGAAGCGGATGCCGCAATGCGCCTGGAGGCATTGGCTAACTGCGCCGAAGGGCCGGTAACGGCGCTGCCGTTCTCGCTAGTGCGGCGGGGGAAATGCGAGGTGGTCGATTGGCGTGCGGCTATTCTGGAATTATTGGCCCGACAACACGCGGGGGAGGCGCCGGCGGAATTGGCTGCGGCCTTCTTTCAGGGGTTGGCGGAGATAACTGTCGCCATTGCCGGAAAGTGGTCCGGCTATCCGGTGTTTTTATCGGGGGGTGTATTTCAGAACAAGACGCTGACGGAGGCGGCAGTTGGTGTATTAGCGTCTGCCGGGCATCAGGTGTATTGCCACGGCAGGGTGCCCTGTAATGACGGCGGTTTGGCAGTGGGGCAGCTCTACTATACGCTGGCCTGTGAGCTGCAAAAATCAGGAGGTGCCTGAATGTGTTTAGCCATTCCGGGGAAAATTGAAGCGATACTTGATGAGGGAGAATTGACCCGCACTGCTGAGGTCAGTTTTGCGGGCATCCGCAAAGCCGTCAATATTGCTTTTGTCCCCGAAGCGGGTGTCGGCGATTTTGTGGTCGTACATGTCGGCGTGGCGATCAGCCGCCTCGACCCCGCGCAGGCACGGCAAATATTCAAGGACCTTGATATCGAGGTGGGACAGTGAAATACCTCAGAGAGTATCGAGATCGGCAATTGGTGGAGGTATTGCTCGAAAAAATTAGCGCGACGCTGACCCGACCCTGGGTGTTGATGGAGGTCTGTGGTGGTCAGACCCACAGCATCGTTAAACACGGACTCGATCAATTGCTGCCTGCATCGCTGCAATTGGTACACGGCCCCGGTTGTCCGGTCTGCGTAACGGCCCAGGAAACCGTTGACCAGGCGATTGCGATCGCCGGGCGCGACGATGTTATTTTTTGCTCCTATGGCGATATGCTGCGGGTACCGGGTAGCCACCAGAGTCTGGAAGGGGCAAAGGCCAATGGCGCCGATGTGCGCGTTGTGTATTCGCCGACTGATGCGCTGCTTGTTGCTCAGGAAAATCCACAGCGCCTGGTCGTGTTTTTTGCTGTGGGTTTTGAAACCACCGCGCCGGCGTCCGCCCTGGCACTGGCTCAGGCAAGGCAAAGCGGCGTACAGAATTTTCGGGTTTTGGTATCGCACTTTTTGGTGCCGCCGGCAATCAGCGCGATTGTTGAGGGCGCGGAAAACAGTGTTCAGGGATTTCTCGCGCCGGGTCATGTCTGTGCGGTGACCGGCATGGAAGCGTGCCAGGAACTCGCGGCGCGTTATCGGGTGCCGATAGTTGTTACGGGGTTTGAACCGGCGGATATTCTGCTGGGAATTCTGCACTGCGTAGAGCAGCTGGAGCGCGGTGACGCGGCGGCGGAAAATCAGTATCGGCGGGTGGCCGGTGACGACGGTAATACGGTTGCCCGAAAATGGGTGAACGAGGTTTTCGAGATCGCCGGGCAAAACTGGCGGGGCATCGGCACCCTGGCAAACAGCGGGCTGCGCCTGAAGAGTGAGTACGAGGCCTTTGATGCTGCGCCGCTGGCGGCGCCGCCAGTGCTCGACGCCGATCAGCGTGACTGCATCAGTGGCGAGATTTTACGGGGCATAAAAAAGCCGCCTCAGTGCCCGCATTTTGGAACGCGCTGTCGTCCGGAGCATCCCCTGGGGGCACCGATGGTGTCGTCTGAAGGGGCCTGCGCCGCGTACTTTAGCTATCAGTGAAAAAGACCAGCGTATGAACAGCGATCAGCCAGATGCACAAACACTTAATCTACACTGTCCCTCGCCAATCGAGGCGGACTGTATTCAGTTGGGGCATGGCGGTGGCGGCCAATTGTCATCGCAGCTTTTTAACGAGGTGATTGCGCCGCGCTTTGCCAATGCGGAACTCAATCGCGGTCACGACAGCGCGCTGTTGAATCTTGCCGGTGCTGATGTCGCCTTTACCACAGACTCCTATGTGGTCAATCCGCTGATCTTTCCCGGTGGCAGTATTGGCAAGTTGGCGGTGTTCGGTACAGTGAATGACCTGTTAATGGCCGGTGCTCGGCCGCAGTACATCAGTTGTAGCCTGATTATTGAAGAGGGTTTGGCGATATCAACCCTGGGTATGATCCTCGACGATATGGCGGATGCGGCGCGGGAGGCAGGTGTGGAAATTGTCACTGGCGATACCAAGGTGGTGGAACGTGGTCACGGTGACGGCCTCTTCATTAATACTGCGGGTATCGGTGTGCGGGAGTGGCCGGGGGTTATCGCCCCACAGTCGATTCAGCCGGGTGACTGCCTGATTCTTTCTGCGGATATCGGCCGCCACGGTCTGGCCATCTTGGCGCAGCGTCAGGGCCTGCAGTTCGACGCGCCGCTGCAGAGTGATTGCGCGTCGCTGCTGCCGGCGGTAACAGCCTTGTTCGACGCGGGGCTTGAGGTGCATTGTCTACGGGATGCCACTCGCGGCGGTTTAGCCTCTGTGCTCGTGGAGCTGGCCGAAACCAGTGGCTGTCGTTTTGATGTGAGAGAATCGGCGATCCCAGTGAGCCCGGTGGTCACCGGGGCTTGCGAGTTGTTAGGATTTGACCCATTACATATCGCCAACGAGGGCTGCTTTGTCGCAGCCGTTGCGCCGGAGCACGCCGAACAGGCCCTGGTCCTGTTGCGCCAACAGGCGGTTAGCGGAAGTTGTGCCTTGATTGGCAGGGTGAGCGAGGCGGGCGATGGCAAGGTCTACCTGGAAACGCCGCTGGGCAGTCGCCGCGTACTGCGTCGAATGACCGGGCGTTTGCTGCCCCGGATATGTTGATTTTCAGTGGAGCCGCGACGTGCGGCGTTGATCAAGGTCATTTTTCGGGGCGGGATCTTTACTATACTGAGCTGGCTCGCAACATTCTTGTTATCTAATAAATTTTGGGGGTATTACCGTGCAATGTAATGTTGGAAAGGCAGATCGCGCTGTGCGAATCGTACTCGGTTTGGCCATGATTGCCGCCGGTTTCTATTACCAGTCTTTGTGGGGCGCAATAGGTTTGGTGCCTCTGGCGACGGGGACCTTGCGTTGGTGTCCGCTATATTTGCCTATTGGTCTGTCAACGAACGGGGATAAGTAACAACGAGGCGCCGGCCTGCGGCCGGCGCCTGAGGTTCTAAGTTTAACTGGCTTGTTGTTGCAAGCCGATGTCGGTCTGCGATTGCGCAGCGGCATTAATCACGGCCTGCAGTGAAGCGCCGACAACATCTCTGTGGCGGGCAACGCCGATATAGCGCTGCTGGTTGATGGACAGCATCACGTAGGCCATGGCCTGTGAGTCGGTGCCCATGCGCATGGCGTGTTCGCTGTAGTCCAGGATCTCCACCTGATCACCAAAATATTGCTCCCAGGCCTGGCTCAATGCGCTGATAGCACCTTCGCCGGTGCCCTGCAGGTTGATGTCCTTACCGTGCAGGCTGAAGTGCAATTCCA
>JBFEVY010000272.1:0-4987 GCA_041546665.1 Spongiibacteraceae bacterium
CTAGACAAGGTCTGCTCCATGGGGCAGATCATGGACATGCGTGAAAAGGTCGTCCCACTGGCCAAAGGCGTAGTGCTGGAAGTTGGCATGGGCAGTGGCTTGAACCTTCCCCTGTACAACCCGGAGCAAATCGACTTCGTCTGGGGCCTGGAGCCCTCAGAGGGAATGCGCCGTCGCGCCCAGCCGGCTCTGGCGACCTCTCCTGTTGAAGTCCGCTGGCTCGGCCTGAAGGGTGAGGACATTCCCCTGGAGGACAATAGCGTCGACACGGTACTACTGACGTACACCCTCTGCACCATCCCCGACTGGCAAACCGCACTCGCGCAAATGAAGCGGGTATTGAAACCCGACGGACAATTACTGTTTTGCGAACACGGGCGCTCACCCCATGAAAATGTCGAGAAGTGGCAGGATCGCATTACCCCGGTATGGAAGAAATTTGCCGGCGGCTGCCACCTAAACCGGCCAATTGCCGAGCTGATTGCTTCGGCGGGGTTTCAGATTGAGAGCCTGGACAACCTGTACATGGACAAAACCCCTAAAATTGCCGGCTATATGTTTTACGGGCGCGCGCGGATTTAGCAAACGCCGCTTTTCTTTCACCCGAGAGAAAGGCGGGGCTGGGGCCGACATCGAAACTCGAAAAGTCGGCCCAAATAACCCACAATGAGCACCTCCGACTTGAAAAAGGCCGCCCCATGCCCAAGCTCGCCCTACATTGGCAGATCGCCATTGCAATCCTTCTTGCGGCCATTGCCGGTGTGGTCGGCGGCAGTGATGCCAGCCTGTTTGGCATAAAGCTCACCGCGGTATACGCCTTTGTCGGCACCCTGTTTCTCAACGCCCTGAAAATGTTGATCGTCCCGCTGGTAGTTTCTTCCATTATCAGCGGTATGGCGGGCGTGGGCGGTGACAAGCTGGAGCGACTGGGGGGCAAAACCCTGCTGTTTTATGCCGGCAGCAGCCTGATGGCGATCTTGATTGGCCTTGCTGTTGTCAACGTTATCGAACCCGGCAGTGGCGACACCCGCCAACTGGCCGCCAGCCTGAGCGGCGACGACCCAGAACTGGCCGCCACCCTTGCCAAGGTCGAAGGCCGCGGCGCAGGGGATATTGTGCAGGTCTTCGAGCGGATGATACCCACCAATATTGTGGCCGCCGCCGCCCAGGGGCAAATGCTGGGACTGATCTTTTTCAGCCTGCTATTCGGCTTTTTCCTCGCCCGCAGTCACTCACCCTATGCCGGCACCCTGACCCATTTCTGGCAGGGCATTATGGACATCATGACGGACATCACCCTGTGGGTGATGAAGTTCGCGCCACTGGGGGTATTCGGCCTCATCGCCAAGACCGTTGCCACTACCGGCTTCGACGCCTTTACCCCGCTACTGAAGTTTTTCATTGCCGCGCTGCTTGCGCTGCTGATACATGCGCTGGTGGCCCTGCCCCTGGTGCTGCGGTTTCTGGTTGGTGTCGACCCCAGAAAACACTACCAAGCGATGGCCCCGGCCCTGCTCACCGCCTTCTCCACCGCATCGAGCTCGGCAACCCTGCCGCTGACCATGGAGTGCGTTCAGGATCGCTCCGGCGCTTCTTCCCGCGTGAGTGGCTTTGTTTTGCCCCTCGGTGCCACAGTGAATATGGATGGCACCGCGCTCTATGAATGCGTAGCGGCGATGTTTATTGCCCAGGTCTACGGCCTCGACCTGAGCCTGATGCAGCAGTTTACCGTGGTCATGGTCGCTCTGCTGACCTCGATCGGCGTGGCCGGTATTCCCGCCGCCAGCCTGGTGGCCATCTCGGTAATTCTTGGCACCATCGGTCTGCCCCTGGAAGGCATCGGCCTGCTGCTGGTAACCGACCGGGTTCTCGATATGATTCGCACCGCGGTCAACGTATTCAGCGACTCCTGCGCAGCGGTCGTTATTGCCCGCAGCGAA
This sequence comes from Spongiibacteraceae bacterium, assembly GCA_041546665.1. GTDB lineage: Bacteria > Pseudomonadota > Gammaproteobacteria > Pseudomonadales > Spongiibacteraceae > Spongiibacter. The sequence goes on from JBFEVY010000272.1 coordinate 1,941, forward strand.
GGCGAAGACACCCTGGTCGCCCGGCAAGCCTAAAAGAAGTGCTGCGGCAGGCCGGCATCTCATTGCACGAACCGGCCGCTTCTCCTACCATGCCCGCCTCCCCCCACTGCCGACAGGTGCTCCGTGGAAATCGACGCACTTCATTTTATTCTGCTGATTTTGTCCGGTCTTGCGGCGGGCTTTGTGAATACCGTCGCCGGCGGGGGTTCTATTTTCACGCTGCCCGCACTGATCCTGCTCGGCTTACCGGCGGATGTTGCCAATGGCACCAATCGGGTTGGCGTGCTAATGCAGGCCATCGCCGGCGCCAGAAGCTTTGACCGTCACAATAAGCTGGACCGCGCGGCAATTGTGCCAATCATCGCGCCAACCCTCGCCGGCTCGCTGATTGGTTCGGCGGTGGCGTCGGTCATTCCCGCTGCAACACTGAAGCCTGTCTTGCTCGGCACAATGATCGCAATGACCCTGCTGATCGTCTTGCGGCCCGGCACCCTTCCGGCATTGGACGAAACGCCCTTAAGCGTTAAGGAAAAGCCCAGCTCATTGGCCTGGCTGTTCGTATGCGGCCTATACGGTGGCTTTGTGCAGGCGGGCGTCGGCTTTATTCTGCTAACCACCCTCGCCGGCGTACTCCGCTACGACCTGGTACGGGCCAATGCTCTCAAGATGATTGCCACTATGGCACTCAGTATCATCGCCTTGGGTGTGTTTATCTCGCAAGGCCAGGTCCTTTGGTTGCCCGGCCTTGTGCTGGGTGCGGGCGCCATCGTCGGCGTGCAGCTTAGCGTGCGATTCGCCATCTCCGCAGAGCAAAAAACCCTCAAATGGATCATGCTGGGCATGGCGCTGCTGGTTTGTATCGCGGCCTTATTTAAATAATGTGCTGAGACTTGATAATAAAGAAGGGCGTAATACCCTTCTTTATTAAGCCCGCTTGCCGTTATGACTTGTTTTTGAAGCCCGTCCACATTGCCGGCACCAGCGCTTCCTTGTGCACCCGACTGGAGAAGAACACCCCGGCAACATGCAGAATCACCAGCAGAATCATCAGGTTGACGGCCACTTCATGCACCTCCTCCCAAAACTCCTCGTCCGCTTCACTATAAGCGCCCATACCGCCGTGAGCCCGCTCGTGTTCATCGTCATCATCGTCATCATCGTCGTCATCGGCATAGGCTTGACTGATCAACGACACCGCGGGAGCCTGCGCCAGGGGGCCTTTACCCTCTTCAACCGCATAGAGTTTCAGGCCGCTGTACCCCACCAGTAACAAGGTAAGCAACATCGTGACCACCATCGCACCGCCCAAGGGGTTGTGCCCCAGATAATGTTTAGGATTGCCGTCGCGCAATGAACGGGCATAGGCCAACACCGTACGCGGCGACTTGACGAAATCCTTGAACCGGGCGTACCGGGTCCCGACAAAGCCCCACAGAATTCGCGCCAACACCAAACTCACCATGGCATAGCCGGAGTAAATATGAAGATCCGATTCGTCTTCACCGGTCAGATAGCTCACCGCAAACACGGCCACCAGCGACCAGTGGAAAACCCGCACAAACTTGTCCCAGACATAAACGCGCTCGCTCATTGCACCTCTCCTTAGAACCCACTCCCGGACGGCGGGAGCCAGCTCTGATCAAAATCAATACGTCTTACTCGTCCTGAGTTACTATGACCAAAGTGACTACCCTGACGCATCGGGCAGATGTCTATCCCCCGCATAAAATGCCGATAGGACATATGCCCTATATGCGCAAGCCATTGTTAAATAAGGACTTAAGGGTTCCCTAAATATGTCGTCCAAATTAACCCAAGACCATTTCCTCATCGGCTTTCTCGCCCTGGTGGTGCTTGCCAGCGCCGGCGATATGAGCTCAGACCTCGCCCACGGCGCCGATCTCGGCCATCTCTTACAGGAAGCTGTCCTCCTGAGCGCCGCGCTGATCATTCTGGTACTGATCCTGCGGGAACTGCGCAGTAAAAAACGCGAGCTGCGGGAGCTTCACACCACACTGGAAAACATTCGGAATTTACCGCAACCTGATTCCGCCCAACTAAGCAGCGCCCGCTCACAACTGAGCGAGGCGATCACAGAGCAATTCACCCAGTGGCAGCTGAGCAAAAGTGAGGAAGAAGTCGGGATGATGTTGTTAAAGGGCTACAGCCTGAAGGAAATCTCCCTGCTGCGGGGCACCAGCGAGAAGACAATCCGCCAACAGGCCTCCGGGATCTATCATAAATCCGGGCTGCCGGGCAGGCATGCCCTGTCGGCCTGGTTTATTGAAGATATGCTTTAAAAAATAGGGCCGAGCTCCGAGTCAATACACGGAGTGACCGACGCCCCACTTCTCTTCACACCACCAATCGTCAATATGCTCGTGTTTTCAGACATTGTGTATCAGTGGTGTTTGGCATAGCCTCTCGCCATGTGCGGGAAATCAGCCAAAAGCTAACTCACCGCGCTGGGGGGGCATCCTGTCCATCTGGAGTAGGCCCTGGAAAAGCTGCTGGATTCCGAAAAGCCCAACATAAAAGCAATCTCTGTCAGCGAAGGCCGCGGCTCCGTGCGAAGGTACCGCTCCGCCAATGAATATCTCACCAATTCAAGAACCTCTCGGAAGCTGGTTTGCTCATCGCTCAAGCTGCGCTGCAAAGACCGAACGCTCATCCCAAGCGCTCGCGCGCAGTCAGCTTGGGTCCGGAGCCCGGTGTGAAGCTCCCGAACCAATAGAGCATTCAACCGCTGAGTAACGCTAGCTGTGTTTAATTTCGCCAAATGTTGTTGCACTATACGATCATTGGCTATCGCCAGTTCGACATTACCCCAAGGCAATGGCGCATCAACATCTGCACGCTGAAACCTCATCTTATACACTCCAGACCCAAAACTGACCGGGCAGCCGAAGAATGCTTCATATACGCTGGTATTCAAAGGCTGTTCGCGCGTCAACCAGACAGCATCCGGTGAAAAACGCGCCCCTCGAATCTTGCGACAGGAGCGCAATACCAGAGACATAATAGCCTCCATAGAGGGCTCTGCTGGC
>JBFEVY010000256.1:0-5316 GCA_041546665.1 Spongiibacteraceae bacterium
GAATCCGGTTACTGCCCTGCGCCATTTGCACTCGTTGCAGTGAATCCCGATTCGATGGAAACTGAAACCCTCTTTCAACACAAAGGTTCCCCAATGGGAGCCGGCACCGTTGCAGTAGAAGTTAACGGCAAGTGGTATATCGGTTCCTATGCCGGCAACCGATTATTGATTGTGCCCGCGATCTACTGAAATTCAATCACCGCTGTAAGGGAAGCCAATGGCCCAATCGACGCCCCCGCAACAGGAGCCCCAAAAAACGGATGACAAGCAACCGCATCCGGCCTGGCCTTCTGCCATATTCCTGGCCTTCAGTCTGTATTTTATGCTGCAGCTGCTCGCCGGGGACAAAACCACCAATATCAGCTACTCCCAGTTTATCAAGCAGGTCAAATCTGGTGAGGTTCGCGAGGTTGTGATGCAGGGCAGCAATATCCGCGGCCACTTTCGCACGCCCTCAGAAAACAAGAACAGCCCCTATGATTTCCACGTTGTCACCCCCAACGTGGAAAACTCCCGCCTGCTCGACCTGCTGGAAAGTAAAGATGTCGACGTGAACGTCAAAGCCGACGAGGCCCCCTTCTGGGCACAAATGCTGATCGGCTTCCTACCCTGGTTGCTGATCATCGGTCTGTTTATGTGGAGCAGCCGGGCACTTCGCGGGCGCATGGGCGGTGGCGATGGCCTGTACGGCTTTGGACGCTCCAGGGCGAGGCGCTACGAGGTCAGTCGCGAGGGCCCCAAATACAGCGATGTCGCCGGTGCCGAATCCGCCAAACAGGATTTACAGGAAATCATTGAGTACCTAAAAAATCCTGAGAAATTTCGCGCGCTCGGCGCACATATGCCCAAGGGCATTCTGATGATGGGAGCACCGGGCACCGGTAAAACCCTGCTGGCAAAGGCAACCGCCGGCGAAGCCGGTGTGCCCTTCTACTCAGTTAGCGGTTCAGAGTTTATTGAAATGTTTGTCGGGGTCGGCGCATCCCGGGTTCGGGACATGTTCGCCCAGGCACGTAAAGATGCTCCGGCGCTGATTTTTATCGACGAAATCGACTCGGTTGGCCGCGTGCGCGGTACCGGCCTTGGCGGTGGCAACGACGAGCGCGAACAAACCCTGAACCAGGTCCTGGCGGAGATGGACGGATTCGACCCGGAAGAAGCCGTAGTCGTTCTCGCCGCAACCAACCGTCCGGATGTGCTGGACCCCGCACTGCTGCGCCCCGGCCGCTTCGATCGCAAAATCACCATGGAATTGCCGCAGCGCCAGGCGCGCCAGGAGATTCTGCGCGTACACTGCAAGGACACACCGCTGGCCAGCGGTGTCGACCTGGACGCCGTCGCCCAGGCGACGCCCGGTTTTTCCGGTGCAGATTTAGCCAATATCGTTAACGAAGCCGCACTGGCAGCCGCGCGGGACAATCGCCACCAGGTGTGTCAGCAGGACTTTGTGCTCGCCCGCGACAAGGTCGTGATGGGCGCCCCCCGCACCGATCTGCTCAATCCCAGCGAACGCCGCAGAACCGCCTGCCACGAAGCCGGGCACGCCCTGGCGGCCTATTTTTCAAAGCATTCTGATCCCGTACAAAAAATCAGTATTGTGCCCCGTGGCCGCGCCCTTGGGGTTACCGAGCAGATCCCTGAAGAAGATCGCCACAATCTCAACGAAGCCTTTCTACGCGCTCGACTCATTATTTTGATGGGAGGACGCTGCGCCGAGAAACTGATTTTCGGCAACGTCAGTACCGGTGCTGCGGACGATTTGAAACAGGCCACCAAGCTGGCCTACAAAATGGTTGCCCAGTGGGGTATGGCGGAGGAATTGGGCGCGGTGGGTTACAGTCTGGCAGAAGAACACCCCTTCCTGGGCAAAGAGCTCACCCAGACACGGGAATTCAGCGAACAAACGGCCTATCTGGTCGACAGCGAGGTACGTAAAACCCTCGCCAACGCTGAAGAACAGTGCGACCAGTTACTGCGTCAACACCGCCAACAGCTTGATACGCTGTTGGAAGCCCTGCTGGCCCAGGAGACCCTGAACCACGAGCAGATCGAAAAATTGCTGGCGCCGCTACCGCGAATTTCTCCACTCGCGACACGCTGATTCTTACGATTCAGCCGCAAACACCGATCTAAAAGTCCCGCTCGCCGGCTTCCCTGCCGGCGGGTACATCAGGATTACAGCAACGCGTCTGCCGCCGCCACGGCCGCATCAACGTCACAGGAATAACCCTGCGCCTGCATGGCCGCCGCCAGTGAGGTGAGCAAGAAACGGACATTTTCAGGACGGGCGCTGTAACCCATCAAACCGATTCGCCATACCTTGCCGGCAAAGTCTCCCAGACCAGCGCCAATTTCCAGGCTGTGCTCCTGCAGCAGATATTGGCGCACCGCGGCATCGTCGACACCTTCTGGAATATACACACTGTTCAACTGCGGCAGGCGGCTGTCGCTTGCGACCACAAATTCAATGCCCAGCGCCTCAAGCCCGGCGGCCAGTGCCAGGTGCGTATTGCGGTGACGCGCCCAGGCCTGTTCCAGCCCCTCTTCCTGCAACATCACCAACGCTTCATGCAAACCGTACAACGCGTTTATCGGCGCCGTGTGGTGGTAGGCCCGCTTACCGCCCTCACCCCAATAACCGATAATCAGATTCATATCGAGGAACCAGCTCTGCACCGGTTGCTGACGGCTTTTAATACGCTCTACCGCTTTGTCACTGAAGGTCACCGGGGAAATACCCGGTGTGCAGGACAGGCACTTTTGGCTGCCGGAATAGACGGCATCCGCGCCCCATTTATCGACATACAGTGGCACACCACCCAGCGAGGTCACGGTATCGACAATGCTCAGGCAGTCGTATTTTTGTGCCAGTTCACACAGAGCCTGAGCGTCACTCAGTGCACCCGTGGATGTTTCCGCATGCACAAAGGCCAACACTTTCGCATCCGGATTGGCCTTTAACGCCGCCTCCGCCGATGCAATATCCACTGGCTGGCCCCAGGGGGTATCGACCCGCACGGCTTCCGCCCCGCAGCGCTGCACATTCTCTATCATGCGATTGCCAAACACGCCATTCACACAGACCACGGCTTTGTCGCCGCGCTCAAGCAGATTGACAAAACACGCTTCCATACCAGCGGAGCCCGGCGCAGAAACGGGCAGCGTCAAGGCATTTTCCGTTTGAAAGGCATATTTCAACAGCGATTTGCACTCGTCCATCATCGCCACAAACAGCGGGTCCAGGTGACCGATCGTCGGCCGCCCCAGGGCGTCGAGAATACGCGGATGAACGTCTGAGGGGCCCGGCCCCATCAGGGTACGGTGCGGAGGATGAAAAGAAGTAATTGTCATGGATACGTCTCTTTATTTCGGGCAATAGACCGGCACTTACGCGGATAAGCCCGGTATTGTATGCATTGCTGCAGGAGATTTACACCGCAAAGACGGGATTGTTTAAGAGCGGAAGGCGGCGGCCAGAATTGACCGCCGCATCATCGAAACACCGAGCGAGGCAAGCCAGCCGGTTAGGTATCCATATCAGCAAACAGCGAGCCGGCGTTCAGGCCGTTTTTCTCAAACAGTTGACGCATCACCCTGAGCGCCTCAACCTGAATCTGGCGAACCCGCTCGCGGGTCAGGCCGATTTCCCGACCGACCTCTTCCAGGGTTGAAGCTTCGTGCCCGCGCAGCCCAAAACGACGCGTCACGACCTCGCGCTGCTTACTGCTGAGTTCGTCCAGCCAGTGGTCAATCGAGCTGGAAAGGTCCTCACTCTGCAAAATATCACTGGGGTTGCGGGTCTGCGTATCCGCTATGGTGTCGAGCAGTATCTGATCCGAGCCCTGCCCCAAAGGCACATCGACTGAGCCGACCCGTTCCTTGAGACTGCACAAACGCTTCGCATCCGCTACCGGGCGATCCAGCGCCTTGGCCATTTCCTCCGGAGACGGCATATGATCCAACTTCTGACTGAGCTCACGCTCCGCTCGAATATAGCTATTGAGGTCCTTGACGACATGAATGGGCAAACGGATAGTGCGGGTCTGGTTCATGATTGCCCGTTCAATCGTCTGGCGTATCCACCAGGTGGCATAGGTTGAAAACCGGAAGCCGCGGTCCGGATCAAATTTTTCCACCGCACGGATCAGGCCGAGATTGCCCTCTTCCACCAAATCCAACAAAGTGAGCCCGCGGTTCAGATAGCGCCGCGCTATTTTAACCACCAGGCGCAGATTACTTTCGATCATGCGCTTCCTGCCCGACTCGTCGCCTTTTCGGGCAAGCCGGGCATAGTGTTTTTCTTCATCGGGACTGAGCAATGGCGAGTAGCCAATCTCATTCAAATAGAGCTGGGTAACATCCAGCTCGCTGCGGCCACGTCGCCTGGCCTCCGACGCAGCGCGTTTCGCTTTGCCTTCCGCCGCATCAGTTTGTAGGTGTGTCTCTTCCGTGCTTATCGGCGCCTCATACTGAGTTGCCTTTTTTCCATCTTCTTCATATACGCGCATCACTGAATCCTTTTTCCCGTTTGTTATTACTCGACTCAGGCTCTTAAGGATGGCTTGTTAACGATGTCCCTATTTCAGGTCCCTCAACAACAGCAATACAACCACTATTGACGGGGGAGAACAGTAAGCGGGTCAACCGGTTTACCATCTTTACGAACTTCAAAATGCAGCTTCGCCGTATCAGTGCCGCTATCTCCCAATTCGGCAATGATTTCACCAGCTTTAACACTATCTCCTTCTTTTTTCAGTAAGCGGCGGTTATGACCGTACGCGCTTAAGTAATTATCAGCATGTTTGAGGATCAACAAATTGCCATAACCCACCAAACCATTTCCGGCATAAACCACCGTGCCACTTCTTGAAGCCCTTACAGGCTCACCTATTTTGCCTTTAATATCAATACCTTTGTGGGCCTGACCGGTGGCAACAAAACGCCGCACCAGGGGCCCGCGCGAAGGCCATAACCAGCGACCGTTGTCGCGCAGCGCCGCGCTTGCCGGCAATTTAGGCGTAACCGCCGGAGGGCGGACCGGCGGGCTTTTTGGGCGAGGCGCCGGTTTCGACGCGGGCGGGCTAGGCGCTGCGGTCTTAGGCACTTGCCGACTAACCAGCGCTTTAGAACTTTCTTGTAGGAGAATTTTTTCGCCGGGATAAATCGTGTAAGGCTTACGGATATTGTTAGCAGTTGCTAACCGCTCGAGGTCGAAGCCGTAACGCCATGAAATAGAAAACAGGGTATCGCCAGGGGCGACGATGTAATACGCGGGAGGCTTTTCTGCGGGGTTATAACGATCGACAACTGGAGCGC
>JBFEVY010000278.1:0-4917 GCA_041546665.1 Spongiibacteraceae bacterium
ACGCTGTTGATGGCCCGATGCAGAGCTATATCGACCAGCTGACACTCGTGAATCACGACAAGTTGCCGTCAAAAAACTTTGACGATTACGAGCAGGTATTGAGCAACGATACCGACCAGAGCGTGACCGATCAGGGCGCACAGTTCAATGTAGACTGGGCGATGGAATCGGGCATGGTGCTGGGGTCTGTGACGTCCTACCGTGAGTGGAGTATCGAACAGATTGGCATGGACGCGGATTTCACCGGTGCGAATATCCTCGGTATTAACGAATCTCTGGAAACCCAGGTCTTTTCCCAGGAATTTACCCTGTCGGGTGATTTTCAGGACTTCGGGCCGTTTCAGTATGCGGATTATGTGATCGGTGTGTATTACGCTCACGAGAAAATCAATGCGGATCACCAGCTTGTCTGGGGTGACCAGGCGACCGAATACCTGCAGATTTATGCACCAGCTGCACTGGGTGTGCCTGTTGAGCTTATGCTGGCAGCCGCTGATCTGACCAGCCTGCTTGGCAGCCTGGGTATCCCTGTCGGCGCACTGCCGTTGGCTGAGGAAGGTGTGGTTTCAGACATCAATATGTCCGGTACTGGCGATTCCTTTGCCGCCTGTATGCACTGGAATTTCGATATTACCGACGCCCTGAGTGCGACAGCCGGTATACGTTACTCCCAGGATGACAAAACCGGCGCGATGCGTCGTCGTTACTTTACATCAAATCCCCTTGAGCCCTTCCGTCTGTTGGGTGCCCAGCCGGGTCCCGAGTATGACGAAGATTACTCAGATTCGGCGGTGAGTGGCCAGTTTGCGCTGCGGTACCAGTTTAACGACGATACCATGGCGTATTTGTCATACAGCCTGGGTTACAAGTCTGGCGGTGTAAACCTGGATAACCAGGCGGCGGGAAGTGTGGCGGATAACCCTGACGAGCCGACCTGCGGTGTACCCAGCACTAGCGGCACCATTGGTGATTGTACGCCGAACGACCCACGTTATGACTCTGAGTTTATCGAAGGCTACGAGCTCGGCCTGAAGACCGACTACCTCGACAGCCGTGCGCGCAGCAACGTGGCGCTGTTCTATAACAATCTGACCGATCTTCAGGTTGCCAATTTTGATGGTCTGGCCTTCAGTATTCTCAACTCACCTGAAGCGACGGTTTATGGTGCGGAAATCGAAAACCAGTTTGTGCTCACTGAGGCGCTGACTCTGGGCTTTGACCTGACTTATCTGCCGGAAGCGAATTTTGGCGAATCTGAAGATTTGACGGCGGAGTCTCTGGGGACACCGGCATCACTTTCCGGTCGTCGTTTTGCTCAGGCGCCTGAGTTAGTGGGGAACCTGTCCTTGACCATGGACCAGCCTCTGACTGATAACCTGGCGCTGCGTGGCCGGATTGCCGGTTACTATTCCGGTGAACAGTTCACTAACCCCGCGAACAACCAGAAGCGCGATGCGGTTACAGAAATAGCGGCAACCCTGGGGATTGCATCCTATTCATCCGGCTTGTCGGTAAACCTCTGGTGCCAGAACTGCACAGACGAACGGTATGTCACCCAGCACTTTAACTCGCCTCTGCAAAACCTGGGCGACGACTACGACCACAACGCTTACGTTTCCGCGCCGCGCACCTATGGTGTGACCCTGAGAGGGAATTTCTAAGCGTTGTATTGTTCAGCAACCTCCTGATGGAGAGACCTTTTGGCCCGGCTAATAACCGGGCCTTTTTTTGCCTCGCGGGGGGCAGAGGGGGCTGTTGTAGGTTGCCGTTGAGCAAAGCGAAACGCTACGTTGTGCGCAGCGCTCGGCTATGTTGCAGTTACCGCCCTGCGGCGTTCACTGGAAAACGTGGCACCCTGCGGGCTCAACAGCAACCTAACACCCGAATCAGCGATGAACCTTTTTCGCTTTGCCGGAATGAGCTGCAGTCGATGCAGCGGTTGGTTTATTCGAAAAAATAAGAATCGCGGTCGAATTTTTCTTCGATCATCTCGGCTTCCATCGGGTGTTGATCGCCACTGAGCATGGTGGTCCAGAAGCTGCGGCTAAATTCCTCGCGCAGATAGAGGTAACGGCAGGCCCGAATCAGAGTGGATTGCTCCCAAATTAGCCCGGGGCGCTGCGCGCCGCGAATGCCGTAGTGCTCTTCCAGTTGGAAAAAACTTGGTGGCTCACCTTTGGCGTAACATTCTGATAGGAATTGGTACAGCTCGCGCAGGTGAGTTGCCCTTACTTCGAACAGGCCTTCGTAGGCCTGGTGCCATGGCGCGCTCTCGTTCAGTAGGGGGTACACACCGGCAAACCAGGCGTATACGTAGCTGGGGCTAACGGTCTGTTCGGATGCGGTATTGGCGTAAAGTGCCATAATCTGAAAGCGCTGTAGGTTGAACAGGTTGAGTTGGATCGCTTCCATCGGGTTCTCCTTGTACATCATCAGAGTCGGGCGCTGCGCTCGCAAGGCCCGGGTTCAACTAACGGGTGAGGGCGTGCTTCACGAGCAGCGTGACAGGCTCACGATGTAGTTGAAGTTTGTTTAGCAAAGTCCGCGCCAATTTCTCCTTTTATGAAGGCTGTGTTTTACAGTTTCGATTGGCGATACAGGTTGGGGGTGGTGCCGGTCCAGCTCTTAAATGAGCGAATAAAGGCGCTGGGTTCCGAGAATCCGAGCTGGTAGGAGATGCTTTTAATATCGCTGTCGTCGGCGTTTAGTAGCGCAATGGCGGTGTCGCGGAGAAACTCGTTTTTAATCTGGCGAAAATCACAGCCCTCCTGTGCAAGGCGTCGTCGCAGGGTTTGCGGCGTGAGCCCTATCGAAGAGGCAATTTGCTCGTAGCTCGGCGTGGTGGGCAGTGAGCGTTTCAGGTAGCGACGAATTTGTTCGCTGTAACTGCTTTCCTGACTCGGCATTTGCAGGAATTCGTAGGGCACACGGGTAAGGTAGTCTTCCAGTTCGGTGCGGCTTCTTACTACGGGTAGACGCAGCAGCTGCCGGTCGAAAATCATTTCGTAGTGGGGTTGCAAAAAGCGCGTCTCGCAACGGAACAGGTAGTGGTACTCGTCTTTGTGGGGCGGCGCGGCATATTTCATATTGACCCGCAGCAGGGGCAGGGGGGTGCCGGTCAGCCAGCAAAAATAGCGGTGGCAGAGCATTAGGTGCTGCTCGCACAGCCAGGTCTCTAGAAGCTCTTGCTGATCTGCTTCCATTCGGTAAAAAACATAGCGATCCCGCTCGTGCAGGCTGAGGTGAAAACCGGTGTCGAAGAGGTTAAAAAACTCGATATTGCGCTGTATGGCCTGTAACAGATTATCAGCGTCCCGGCAGTAGCGGGCCATGGTGTCGAGCAGGCTTTCCTTGGCGGGGTGGCGAAAATAGCCAATAGAATGGTCGCCCGTATGGTCGATCAGCAAGCCCAAAATATGGGCGAACTGGCTGGCGGAAACCCTGCCGCGGTCGGTATCCAGGGTCGCAACTGGGATATTCGCCTGTAAAAGCATCGAATCTCGCTGCTCTGGGGTTAGCGCGGCCTTTTTGAAGACGGCTTGAACGAAGCTCGCTGAAATGGTGCGGCTTTCTGAATGTTTCACAGTGTGCGTTCCTCTTCCTCTTGGTGCTCCAACGGCGCCATAATGTGCTCCCTGACGACATTCCTCTGAAGTTGTAACAAAATGTCTATCGTATGTCACTGACTATCATTGTTACCCAGCCTTGAACTCGTCACCCTGTGTCCCACTTTTGCAACTCAGCGATTTTTTAACTGAAACCAAAGATGGGAAACCGTTTATGAGCAATACCGCATATATCTACGACGCAGTGCGCACTCCGCGCGCGAAAGGGAAAATGGGTGGTCCACTCAGCCAGGTCAAGCCTGTTGATCTGCTGGCGGGGCTGTTGAACGGCCTGCGCGACCGCCACGACCTTGATACCTCGTTGGTTGACGATGTGGTAATGGGTTGTGTTATGCCCGTTGGTGAGCAGGGTGGTTGTTTGCCCAAGACCGCAGTGATGAAGGCTGGTTGGGCGGAGTCGGTTGCTGCTATGCAACTTGACCGTTTTTGCGCATCAGGCCTGGAAGCCGTCAACCTCGCGGCAATGAAGATTGCCTCTGGTTGGGAAGAGCTGGTCGTTGCCGGTGGTGTAGAGAGCATGTCCCGTGTGCCTATGGGCAGCAACGGCGGCGCCTGGGGTGAAGACCCTCAAACAGCTTTTGACACTGGTTTTATTCCCCAGGGTGTTAGCGCCGATTTGATCGCATCATTGGAAGGTTACAGCCGCCAGCAACTTGATGAGTTTGCAGTGCGTTCACAAGCCAATGCGACACATGCCCGCGAAGCTGGCTACTTTGACAAATCAGTACTGCCGGTTAAAGACGTTAACGGTTTTACCGTGTTGGAAAAAGACGACTTCATCAAGCCTGGCACTACCGTTGAGTCGTTGGCGGGTCTGAAGCCTTCGTTCCAAATGCATGGCAGCCTGGGCTTTGATGACATTGCTATCAGCAAATATCCGCAGGTTTCAAAAATTAATCACGTTCACCATGCAGGTAACTCTTCCGGCGTGGTTGATGGTGCCTCTGCAGTATTGATCGGCAGCCAGGCTGCGGGCGAGAAAATCGGCGTTAAGCCCCGCGGTCGTGTTGTGGCCACTGCGGTAACCAGCATGGATCCCACCATCATGCTTACAGGCCCAGGTCCTGCGACCTTCAAAGCGCTGCAAAAGGCCGGCATGACTATCGACGATATCGACCTGGTAGAAATCAACGAGGCCTTTGCCTCTGTGGTACTGCGTTTCCAGCAAGACACCCAGTTTCCTTGGGACAAAATCAATGTGAATGGCGGCGCGATTGCTTTGGGTCACCCACTGGGTGCGACCGGCGGCATGCTGATCGGTACCGTTCTGGATGAACTGGAACGCCGCGAT
>JBFEVY010000304.1:0-4318 GCA_041546665.1 Spongiibacteraceae bacterium
ACAAAGTCGTCGAAGAAGCTCGGCTTCAAACGGAGCCATATAAAGGTGGGCCAGAAGGTGTGCCTGTCCAGTGGGTATTTGAAGGTGTCACCGAGATTTCTCCGGAATAGAGGGCTTTTCGCTTGCTCGTGGGCCTAGCTATTGCGCTGAAAATGTAGAATATGGCCTTTGAATTCACTTTCCAGATAATCGATATTCTCTGGCTTGGTAAATGTTGATATATAACCAAGTTCATTCAGGCTTCTTGCCAGTTTGTTTTTTCTGCCTCGCCCGGGGTCTACAATTATCACTTCGCAGATTGGATTGGAGTGCTTGTGAATAAAGTTGGTCAGTAATTCTATATGTTCATCTTCATATAGCAGGTCGCTGCCAATTATGAGATCAAAGCAGCCGAGATCGTCGCTGTTGTCTGCCCAGTCTGTTCTTTCAAAAGGAATGAGTCTGTCGCCGTTGAGCTCGGTATTCCTGTTCAAAAAGCCTTCGGCTTCGGGATGATAATCCGTTGCTGTAATGTCTAGATGTTGCTTGTTCAATATTAAGCTGCTTAGCGCAATGCCACATCCAATTTCCAGAACGCGTTTGGTGCCAACGTTGTAGTTCAGCATATGGTGCGTTAGCACTAAGCTCGATGGCCAAACGGTTCCAAACAAGGGCCATGAAGCAGAAGAAATACCAAGTTCTTCGGCTACGCCGTCCGGGTCGTGAAATTCTTGCTTATTGCGCAGTGTGCAGAGGTGAATATCGATTTTTCCAAACTCAATGGTTTGGTAACGTATACGCAGCTTTGTCATTTGGCGGCCTCAGAATGAGCGCTTGGCCAGCTATCGAGGATAAATGACAAAACGAAGAGACTATCAGAGTATAGTGATTGGTCAGGAAAGCAATGCGTTTAACAGCTTGATCGATGAGGGTTGGTGCTGTGCCTTGTCGCGATTGGACTGAATTTCAGCGATTTTATGGCTCGAAACCTGTGAGAAGGGCGAACAGGGCGTTGCGTGAATCTGTTCACGGCTGTTATGGGGCAATGCGCAGCAGTTTGCCATTTCGGGCATCTGTGAGCAGGTAAAGATACCCATCAGGCCCTTGTCGAACATCCCGTATGCGTAAGCCCTGATCTTGTAAGAGTTTTTCTTCGCGGACTACTTTCTCTCCGTCCAGTGTGAGCTTTACGAGGTGTTGTTGCCCCAACGCCCCCACAAAAAGTGCATTCTTCCATTGGGGGAAGCGAGTGTGGGTGTAAAACGCCATACCGGAAGGGGCGATGGAGGGCGTCCAGTGATAGATCGAATCGATAAGGCCGTCGATATGGGGTGGGCCGATTTTGGGGCCGGCATACTCTCTGCCAAAGGTTGCGCGTGGCCAGCCAAAGTTAGCACCCTTGATGGGAATATTGATCTCGTCACCACCGCGGGGGCCGTGTTCGTGTATCCACAGTTTGCCGGTAACGGGATGAATAGCAGCGCCTTGGGGGTTGCGGTGGCCTATGCTGAAGATCGCTGGTAGGCCTGTTTTATTTGCTGCGAAGGGGTTGTCTGTCGGAATCTTTCCGTCAGGAAGGAGACGGATCACACTGCCGTTGTGGTCGTTGGGGTTTTGTGCCCGTTGGCGTTGACCGCGTTCGCCCACGGTGAGGTAGAGGTAGCCGTCCGGGGAAAAGGCGATGCGACCGCCGAAATGTTTTCTGCTTTCGACATAGGGTGTCGCGATAAACAGCGTTTCCAGGCTTGTCAGTGTGTTGCCGTCAAGGCGCGCTCTACCGAGGTGGGTGGCGTTTCCTCGTTGGTTGGTGCTGCGATTAGCTGCGCCTGCCCAGCTTAGGTATATCAGCTGATTTTCTGAAAACTGTGGGTGGAGTGCCAAGTCAAACAGGCCGCCCTGGCCGCCAACATCAATATCGGGCAAGTCGCGAAGTGTCGCAATAGCGTTACCCTCTGGCGACAGGCGTTGAATCTGGCCCGGCCGTTCAGCAATCAACATGTCGCCGTTGGGTAGAAAAACCATGGACCAGGGATGGTTGAGTTTGGTATTCAGTACTTCGACGGAAATACCGTAAGCCGTTGTCGCCCAAAATAGAATTGTTGCCAGTAGAACACGTAGCATAGGGCCCCCTGGTGACGATCCCGCGTAGATTGGTTACGCGGATTGGGTTTTACACGCCTGGATCTTCTTCTTCCTCGTCGTCGATTTGCAGGCTGAGAGAGACTTTTTGTGGACTTTCTTCTGCCAGACTTTCTTCATCGGCGTCGCTCGGAATACCTCTGCTGCTGTGCAGTTTAATGCGCAGGCGCAGGTTGTTTGCGGAGTCGGCGTTTTTGATGGCTTCCTCGAAGGAGATAAGCCCGTCTTCATAGAGGCGGTAGAGTGCGGCGTCAAAGGTTTGCATGCCGATGTTTTCGGATTTGGCCATGATTTCTTTGATGGCTTCCACTTCGCCTTTGTGGATGGCTTGGGCAACGGTAGGGGTGCCCAACAGAATCTCAATGGCGGCGCAGCGTTTGCCGTCTACCGTGGGGATCAGTCGTTGCGAGACAAAGCATTTGAGGTTCAACGACAGGTCGAGTAGTAGCTGGTTGCGACGCTCTTCCGGGAAAAAGTTGATGATACGGTCCAGCGCCTGGTTGGCGTTATTGGCGTGCAGCGTAGAGATACACAGGTGGCCGGTTTCTGCGAAGGCGATGGCGTGCTCCATTGTTTCCCGGTCGCGGATCTCGCCGATCAGGATAACGTCTGGGGCCTGACGCAGGGTGTTTTTCAGGGCCTGTTCGTAGCTGCGGGTGTCTACACCGACTTCGCGCTGGTTGATGATGGAGCGCTTGTGGCGGTGGATAAATTCGACCGGGTCTTCGATGGTGATAATGTGGCCACTGCTATTGGTATTGCGGTGGTCGATCAGGGCGGCGAGGGAGGTGGATTTACCCGAGCCGGTGGCGGCAACGAACAGCACCAGGCCGCGCTTGGCCATGATCACATCTTTGAGAATTGGTGGCAGGCCGAGGTCATCAACCTTGGGAATATCGGTCACGATATTCCGTGCAACGATAGACAACTCATTGCGTTGCCGAAAAATATTTACCCGGAACCGGCCGACGTTGGGAATGCTGTAGGCCAGGTTCATTTCCAGTTCGGTTTCAAATTCCTTGATCTGCTCATCGTCCATAATTTCATAAGCGATGGTTTTGATTTCACCGGGCCCGAGGGGCTCTTTTTCAAGGGGTTTTAACTTGCCGTGGAACTTGGCGCAGGGCGGTGCGCCAGTGCTTAGGTATAGGTCGGAGCCGGAGTTTTTCGCGAGAATCGTCAGGTAGTCGTTAAAGTTCATTATTGTCTCAACATCGCAATTTCAGGTTGCCGCAATTGCGCTTAAGTATATCAGCGCAATTTTCAGGTAATGGGGCATAGCGCAAGTTTCAGCGACTGCGAATGGTCGGTACGCAAGCAAAGGTGTTTACAGCTCAAGTTTTACTTTGTTGCTTTCACAGGTTAGCTGGGCGCCAACTTCGCCCTCTGCCAGGTCGGCGCCGAGGACATTCAAAAGCTGATCTACCAGTGCGCCCACGAGAGGGGACAGCACGCCACTCAACACGCCATCCAGTGTTGCTACCAGCGTGTCGGCGACACTGCCCAGTACGCTGGTTAGCGTTCCCAGGCCGTTACCATCGGCGGGGTCATAGAATTCGAGGTCTATACCTATGAGGGAATCCTCGACGCCGTTAACCAGAAAGCTGCTATCGACGCTCTGGTAGGCATTGTCAGTCAGCGCCTCGCTGATCTCTGGCAGGTAGGAGGCATCGGGATTGTTGGCAAAAACGAGATCTGCACTGCCTGCCAGTAAACTGGTGTCTACTGACAAGCCAACACCGCCGCCGGTAAAGGGAGTTCTATCGCCGTCGTCGGGATTATTGGTCCAGCCAGCGCCCTGCTGGTATTCCACGCCACAGATCGCCAACACGCAGGTTTTGCGGACGTGTTTTGAGCCGATGTCGAGAATCGGTAAGGGTTCCACCGTTGGGGTGGTGCTGAAGGCGTTGGCCTCTGCGGTGGCTGCGTCACTGCCCATGCTGCCGGCCATAATGCTTACCGCGGAGGTTTCGGTGGGTACGGTCAGGGTTTTGTTGCCGGTTGACTCATCGCAACTGTAATCACTGACCCGCGCTGCTGCTTCGCCAGCATCAATGAGAATGTCCAGGTTGGGCGAGGCCAGGACCTCGATATCGACAATGTCTTTTTCCTGCACGCAGGCAAGAATACAGCTCAGATCTGAGAGGAAGCCAATAATATCGAGGGAGAGGAGGCTGTTCACCGCCGTGGTCAGCGTGGA
>JBFEVY010000214.1:0-6261 GCA_041546665.1 Spongiibacteraceae bacterium
AGCCTGGCGCAGGAGGCGGAGCGTCTGGGCTTTGACACCATTACCATGCCCGACTCGATCTGCTATCCCAAGGAGGCGAGTTCAAAATACCCCTACAACGATGATGGCAGCCGCGAGTTTCTCGAAGGGGTGCCCTTTATCGAGCCCTTTATTCTCACGGCCTACCTGGCGGCGAAAACCAGTACGATTCGCTTTTCCACCTCGGTGCATAAAACCGCGGTTCACGAGCCGGCGCTGGTGGCCAAGAGCCTGGCCAGCCTGGCGGTAATGACCGGCAACCGGTTTATGTATGGCGTAGGTATCAGTCCCTGGGCGGAGGATTTCGAGGTGACCAATGTCGCCTGGGAAAAGCGCGGCAAGCGTCTGGATGAAATGATGGAAATCATCAACGGCCTGATGAGCGGGGAGTATTTTGGTTATGAGGGCGAGATCTTTTCGCTGCCCGAGATCAAGCTTTGCCCGGTGCCGACCGAGCGTCCCCCGCTGTTGGTGGGAGGTCACTCGAAGCTGGCACTGCGCCGCGCCGCCCGCTTGGGTGACGGCTGGATTGGCGCCGGTGGTGATTTTAAATCGGTGAAGGCGATGATCGATCAGATCAATGAGTACCGCCGCGAATACGGTCGCGATCACCTGCCCTTTGAGTTTCAGGCGATGACGGAGGAGGCCTACAGCGCGGATGGCATCAAGCGTTTGGAGGATATCGGTGTCACTGAGGTGCTGGTGGCGTTTCGCAATGTCTATGCGTCGGAGCCGGACAAACCGATTGCGGAGAAAATGGCGATGATGAAGTGGTACGCCGACGAGGTGATTGCCAAGTCCCGCTAAGCGGATAGCCCGCCGGGGCTAAGGGGCTAGGGTTTAGGCCGGCGGGCGCAGTTGTTCGACCATTCTAAACAGGTAGGCGGCGTGCTCTTCGCGCTGGTTCATGGGCAGCATCAGCAGGTTGCGGGCCAGGCCCACTACTAGGTCGAATATCGCCAGGGTCAGGTCGGCGGCGGAAACATCGCCGCGAATATGACCATCGCGCTGTAGGCTGGCGATCATTTCTCCCATCAAATCGCGAAAACTGCGAAATTTTTCCTGTTCGGCCTTCAGGGTGTCTGTGTGGGTCAGGGCAAAGGTATGCAGATTGGTGCGCACCCGCCATTCGAGATCTGAGGCTTCGTCCAGGGGGAGGCCGGCCTTGATCACCGGGATAAAGGCATCCAGGCTGGGGGTGCCGCCAATGGCTTCCTGCATACGCTCGTCAATCCGCTGGTCTGCCCAGCGCAGGGCGGCGATGACAATCTCTTCCTTGTTATTGAAATAATGGGATAAAACGCCGATTGAGCAGCCCAAGGCCTTGGCCAGGGCGCGAGTCGTCAGGCCTTCGAGGCCCTGCTGCGAAATTAGGCGGGCTGCCGCTTCCGCCACTTCGTTGCGGCGACTATCGTGATCTACCTTTCTCAAATTTTGTACTTCCAGCGTTCAATCTTCGATTTTCCGGTGGCAAGGATACCGCGTCGGCTCGAAAATGACGAATATTTCATTTCGAACGATTGATATGTATAAAATACCCGCCTATGATGTGCATCCAATAACGATTACTAAGGGCATACCCCGGAGGGCGAAGCATGGCTACTGTTTTGACTGGCGACTACCGCGATCACAAGGACAATCACAAGCTGGACCATATTCCCGGCTCCTTTGGCTTGCCAATCATTGGCCATACCTTTCCTCTGGTAAAAGACCTCTATGGCACCATCGACAAGCAGTACAAAAAGTACGGCAAGGTGTCGCGCTTTGGTCTGGCGGGCTTTAAGGGTGTGCTGCTGGTTGGTCCGGATCTCTACCAGGAGGTTTACCTCGACAAAGACCGCAACTTCTCCGCCGAGATGGGCTACCGCGGTTCGCTGGGGCGTTACTATCGCGGTGCTCTGTTGTTGCGTGACCACGAAGAGCACAAATTTCAGCGCCGGATGATGCAGTCCGCATTTAAGAACGATGCGATGAAGGGCTACATCAACACCATGGGGCCGATGATTGCTGAAGCCGTTGAAGGCTGGAGCGGCAATAAGGAAATGCTGTTCTTCCCGGCGATCAAACAGACACTGCTCGACGTTGCGGCAAAAATCTTTGTCGGCCTGGATAAGGGCGACCTTCGCGCAGATAAGATGAACCAGGCGTTTACCGATGTCGCCAACGGGATGATGGGGATTATCACCGCGGAGATTCCGGGTACCCTGCACGCCAAGGCCAAGAAACAAGAACGCTACCTGAAATCTTTCTTTGAAAGTCTGATTGCAGAGCGCCGCGCCGGTGACGGTATTGATACTTTCAGCTACTTCACCAAGGAAAAAACCGAAGACGGCAACTACTTCTCCAACGACGACATCAACTCGCACATGAGTTTCCTGTTGTTTGCTGCCCACGACACGACAACCAGCGCCCTGAGCCACCTGCTGTACTACCTCGGTCAGGACATGGACGCCCAGCAGCGTCTGCGTGAAGAGGCTATGGCAATTGATAAAGACGTACTGGAATACGAAGACCTGGACAAAATGCCCCTGGCAGAAGTGGCGGTGAAAGAAGCTCTGCGCCTTCACCCCTCGGTGATGATGATGCAGCGCCGCACCATCAACGAGTGTGAATTGGGTGGCTATCGGATTCCCGCCGACACGATTCTGTTTATGACGCCCATGCACACCCACCGCATGGAAGAGTATTGGGACAACCCCAACAAGTTTGATATTGATCGCTGGTTGGAGCCGCGTCTGGAGCACAAACGTCACAGCTTCAGCTATGTCGGTTTTGGCGGCGGCGCCCACAAATGTATCGGCATGCACTTTGCGTTGATGCAGGTGAAAAACTTCCTGCACCAGTTCCTGCGCCGCTACGAATTCCGCCTGGCCGACAACGCCAGTTCGGATATGCAGACCGTACCGCTGCCCAAGCCCAAGGACGATCTGCCGATTGTGCTCAAGCGCATCGACAAATAAGCACTCTAAACGCCGGGCTTGTCCCGGCGTTTTTCTATGAGACCTGCTGATCTATTTCGCCACTGCAAAATTTGCAGTTGAGCGCTTTTGCCATAGGTCACCGTTCTCTGGCTTTCTATACTGACACTATCCTTACGATAAGACTGAGGCTTGACTATGAAACTGGGCTTGCACCTGGGGTATTGGCAAAAACACCCGACCGATCGATTTATTGAATTGGCCAAAAACGCCGAGACATTGGGATTTGATTCGGTATTCACGGCGGAGGCCTACGGCTCGGATTGTTTCACGCCTCTGGCCGCCATTGCGACGCACACCAGCAAAATTCGCCTGTGTACCGGGGTGATGCAGTTGTCGGCCCGAACCCCGGTGTGCGCGGCAATGTCGGCTCTGACCCTGGATCACCTTTCAAATGGTCGCTTGTGCCTCGGAGTGGGAGTATCCGGCCCGCAGGTGGTAGAGGGCTGGTACGGCCAGCAATTCAAACGCCCACTGGAACGCACTCGCGAATGGCTGGATATCTTTCAAAGCGTGATTGCCAGAGAGGAGCCCGTTGAGTATCACGGCAATCAGTACCAGCTGCCATACGAAGGGCCAAATAATCTCGGTCTGGGCAAGCCGTTGAGAAGTATTACCCATCCACTGCGCAAGAAAATTCCGGTGTTTCTTGGCGCCGAAGGACCAAAGAATATCGCCCTGGCGGCGGAGCGTTTTGATGGCTGGATGCCGATTTTCGTGTCGCCCTACCGAATGAATATTTTTGACGAGAGCCTGGCCAACAAGCCCGAGGGCTTTGAGATCAATGCGATGGTTAACTGCATTGTCAGTGATAACCTGGAAGAGGCGTTGTTCCCAGGCAAAATGACCATGGCACTGTATCTCGGCGGCATGGGCGCCCGCCACGATAACTTCCACAAGAACCTGATGGGGCGGATGGGCTTTGGTGACGAGGCCGAGAAGGTGCAGGACCTGTGGTACGAAGGTAAGCACGAGGAAGCGATCCAGGCGGTGCCGGACGCGCTGGTAGATGAGATTTCTTTGCTCGGGCCGATAGACCGGATTAAAGAGCGCCTTCAGGACTGGAAAAAATCCGAGGTGACCACGTTGATGATTGGCCACCGCGATAATTTCGATTTGTCCCTCAGTACCATGGAAGCTGTCGCCGGCGCCTTGTTGTAAGTCTGGCGCTGAGCGGCGAGCAACGGATCAGGGTTGGCGAAATTCCAATGTTTGCCCGCCCTGGCCCTCTTCGCTGAGCAATTTGTCTAACACCGGCAGTGCGGTTTCCAGTTGCTGAGCCAGTTTCCACGGCGGGTTGATCACAAACATCCCGCTGCCGTACATGCCGTAATCGCCGCGCTCGTCGTGAGTCGCAAGTTCTGCTTTTAGATAGTATTCCGGAGAAAGCTGGCGCAGCCCTTCAACCAGATCGCGGTGCTCACCCTTGGGCAGCAGTGGATACCAGACTGCGTACACTCCTGTGGCAAACCGTTTTAGCGCGCCGTGCAGGGTGTCGACCACTGTACGGTAGTCCCGCTTGTCTTCATAGGGGGGGTCGATCAGTACAAAGGCCCGCCGCGACGCCGGCGGCAACAGGGCTTTCAGTCCGGCGAGGCCGTCTGCCAGAGTGATTTTTGCGTGGCGATAAGCCTGCTTTTGCAAAAGGTCGCAGTCGGCGGGATGAAGTTCAAAAAAATGCGCTTTGTCTTTGTCGCGCAGCATTTGCAGTGCAACCAGTGGTGAGCCGGGGTAGCAGTGGGGAATATCCTTGCCAAACTGGTCGCAACATTGATCGATGGTCTCAAGGTACAGCCGCAATTCGGCGGGCAGTTCGCGCCTTGCGTGCTGAATCTTGCTGATGCCGCTGCGGTACTCGGCATTTCGCGAGGCAAACCGGTCGTCGAGGTCATACATCCCCGCGCCGGCATGGGTATCCACGTAAAGAAACGGCGTTTCCTTGCGCAGAAAGTGATCGAGTATCAGAACTTCAATCAGGTGTTTCAGGACGTCGGCGTGGTTGCCGGCGTGAAATCCGTGCCGGTAGCTGAGCATACTGCGCTCCTGAGCTATTCAGTGTGCGTACGGTGGTACTCTGTACAGCATAGCACTTCCTCGGCCGCTCCCAGGATCACCGGCACACGCTGGTGAATTTCCTCGGGCTGGATGTCGAGAATGCGCCCTTCGGGGGTCCACACTTCACCGCCGGCCTGCTCAACCAGAAAGCCCATAGGGTTGGCTTCATACATCAGTCGCAATTTGCCGGATTGTTCCGGTTTTCTGCCGTCCCAGGGATAGGTAAACAGGCCACCGCGGCACAGTACCCGGTGGACATCGGCAACCATCGCTGCCACCCAGCGCATATTGTAGTTCTTGCCCCGCGGGCCTTCCTGACCGACCAGCAGCTCGGCAATATAGCGCCGCATTGGCGTTGCCCAGTGGCGCTGGTTGGACATATTGATGGCAAATTCATTGGTTTGCGGCGGGATTTCCACCTTGTCCTCGGTGAGGATGTATTCCTTGGTGTCGGGGTCGAGGGTGAACATAATCACTCCGCGGCCGATACTCAGCACCAGCATGGTAGAGGGGCCGTACAACACATAGCCGGCGGCGTGCTGCTGGCGGCCGGGTTGCAGGAAGTCCTGCTCGGTGGCCGGGCTACCCGGCTGGCTGTCCAGTACAGAGAAGATGGTGCCGACCATGCTGTTGATGTCGATATTGGAGGAACCGTCCAGCGGATCAAAGGTCACCAGATAGCGGCCCTGATCATGACAGGGAACAATATCGGCTTCTTCCTCTGATGCCAGCCCGCGCACCGAGGGCAGTTTTGACAAGGCAGCTTTGATCAGGTCATTGGCGATGACGTCGAGCTTTTTCTGATCCTCGCCTTGTACGTTTTCTGCCCCGGCGGCGCCGAGCGCTCCAACCAGTGCGCCCCGTTCCAGCGAGTGGTTGATCTCGTGGCTGACCTCGGCGAGTTCCTCGAGCACGGCCTTCAGGTCAGGCTCGCACTCCTGATGGGCGAGATAATCAGCCAAGGAATGTCGGGAAGAGGGGTGCGTCATGGGAGAGTCCTGTGAATGAGTCAAAGGTGAATTATGCCACCGCTGTGCACGGGGTGACAGCCTGCACAGGGCTTGCTGTGATAACGGTAAGTAGAGCATTGCATCCACCTCGGTGCTGGCTTACCGTAAGATTGTTTTACCGTAAGTGATAACAGCCCAAAAAGGGCAGGACTTGGGGCGGGCAAAGCGCGTTATGCTATGCACCTGACGAAACAGTGGGG